>SVPF01000008.1 GCA_015066005.1 Oscillospiraceae bacterium | reverse complement strand
TCTTTACGGTGTGTGCCTTCATAAGCTTCAAGTCCTGTCGGAATAAAAAGAAAAATCAGCCCTAACCCAATGGTTAGAACTGATTTTTGGTCTGAGTGACAGGACTTGAACCTGCGGCCTCTACCACCCCAAGGTAGCGCGCTACCAATCTGCGCCACACCCAGATTTTTGTTTTGCGCGGTTTTTCGCGCAAATGTTATTATAACATAATTTTTAAATTTGTCAATAGAAAAATAGCGGGTTGCGCCAATTTTTTAATCGGCGCAGCCCAAAATTATTTAATCTAAAGAAATTAATCAGCGAAGCCCGATTCAACTAAAGCAACAAGACCTTCAATAGCTTCCTTTTCATCAGAGCCATCAACAATGATCTTGATGGTGGTACCGCCAACAATGCCGAGAGAAAGTACGCCTAAAAGACTTTTAGCGTTTACTTTTCTATCATCCTTTTCAACCCAAATTGAAGACTTGAATTCGTTAGCTTTTTGAATGAAAAAAGTTGCGGGGCGAGCGTGTAAGCCAACCTGATTTTGAATAACAACATCTTTAACGCACATTATAAATTCTCCTTATCGGTTAAATGGTTTTTCTAACTTATAATGGTATTATACCACATTTAATGCTATAGTCAATTATTTGTGAATAAGTTCTAATATTTTTCCAACAAACAAAAAAGTGACAAGTTTGTTTTTGTGCAAAATAACAACATTATTTTACACTTTCGGCGTGTTTTTTCAAAAGCTTTTTGTCTTTTTCGGAAAGTTGGTCGTTTTTTAACATATCGGGACGCTTTTCCATAGTGATTAGTAAGGATTCGGCTCTGCGCCAGTCGTTGATTTTAGCGTGGTTGCCCGAAAGCAGTACTTCGGGAACCTCTTTTTCGTGCCAAACGGCAGGGCGGGTGTACTGCGGGAATTCCAAAAGTCCGTCAAAGTGGCTTTCTTCTTCAAAGCAAATATCTTCAGATAAAACCCCGGGAAGCACACGGCAAACGGCGTCTGCCACAGCTAAAGCGGGTAATTCGCCGCCCGTCAGCACAAAATCGCCAATAGAAATTTCCTCATCAACAATTTCATCAATAACACGCTGGTCAATGCCCTCGTAGTGACCACAAAGCAGCACCAAACGGTCAAGCTTTGAAAATTCAACGGCTTTTTTTTGGTTAAAGGTTGTGCCTTTGGGAGATAAATACACTAAATACGGCTTTGCTTCACCCTCGTTATAAAGACTTTTATAGCAGTCATAAATAGGGCTTGGGGCCATAATCATACCCATACCGCCGCCATAGGGGGTATCATCAACCTTATTGTGCTTATTGCCCGCAAAATCGCGAATATTAGTACAAACAATTTCAACCTTGCCCGCCTTTTGCGCGCGGCCTATAATGCTTTCATTCATAACGGCGTTGCACATATCGGGGAAGAGGGTTAATATATCAATCCTCATCGTCAAAAATTCCTTTCAATGGGCGGATGATGGCTTTTTCTTTTTCGACATCTACATCAATAATGACGGGGTCAATAGCGGGTACAAGGTATTCCTTACCGTCTTTTTCAATGTGCCAAACATCGTTAGCGCCCGTTTCTGAAACCTCGGTAATAACCCCTAAGGCTTCGTTTGTGTCGGCATCAAATACGCTGCAGCCAATAAGGTCGGCAATAAAATAACGGTCTTCGGGGAGCTTTGCATCCTTGCGGTCAATGTAAAGCACCGTACCGCGAAGCTTTTCAATGTCTTCAATGGTATCAATGCCCTTAAAGGCCACAATGCAAACATTGCCGTGCGCCTGTGCTTTTTTAATTTCCAGCTTGTTTTCACCGTTTTTGTCGGTATAAACACGCTTAAAGCCTGAAAGAAAGTCCTGCGAGTCGGCCCAGACCTGCACACGTGCCATACCCTTAACACCGTGTGTACCTACAATTTTGCCTGCTTCAAGAAATTTATTTTTCATTTTTTCACCTATATAAATACCCCCAACAACGTGGGGGTAGTAGTACGCGTTAAGTGCTAACGCAGGTTAGCACCTTAGTCGATTTCAACCGCAATGTTCATATCGGCCTTGTTGGCTGCGGCGCGCATTACTGTACGGATAGCCTTGGCAATTCTGCCCTGCTTACCTATAACGCGGCCCATATCGCCTTCGGCAACCGACAAATGAAGCACGGTAACACCGTTTTCATTGGGCTGGTCAACTGTTACTTTTACTGCTTCGGGGTTTTGAACCAAGCCTGAAGCAATAGATACTAATAGCTCTTCCATAAAATACCTCACACAAAGTTTACGTTAATTAAAGAACGCCGTTCTTCTTAAGTAAAGCCTTTACGGTATCGGTAGGTTGAGCACCGTTAGCAATCCACTTCTTAGCCTTTTCGCTGTCAATGTTTACTGCTGCGGGATCCTTAGTGGGATCGTAGGTACCGATTTCTTCGATAAAGCGACCGTCACGGGGGAATCTTGAATCAGCAACAACTACACGGTAGAAGGGAGCACGCTTAGCACCCATACGACGAAGTCTGATTTTTACTGCCATTTAAATACACCTCCATAAAGTAATGTTTATATTTTAAAGATTTCTCTTAAAAACCAAAGGGATTTCCCGGGGGCATACCGCCCATACCGCGCATCATAGCGCGTTTGCCGTTTTTGCCGTTCATTTGCTTGAACATTTTTTTCATTTGCTCGTACTGCTTCACAAGGCGGTTAACATCCTCAACCTTAACACCGGCACCCGCGGCTATTCTCTTTCGGCGGGAAGCATTTAAAATATCGGGCTTTGCACGTTCCTTTTTGGTCATTGAGGTTATAATTGCCTCAATCCTTAAAAGCTGGCGGTCGTCAATGTCAACATCCCTTAGCTGTCTCTCCATACCCGGAATCATCGACATAACGCTTTTTAGCGAGCCCATTTTTTTAATTTGCTGGAACTGGTCCAGTAAATCGTTCATATCGAATTTATTTTCAGCCAGACGTTTTGCGGTTTCCTCTGCCTTGGCTTCGTCAATTTCGGTTTCAACCTTTTCAATAAGGGATAAAACGTCGCCCATACCTAAAATGCGGGAAGCCATTCTGTCAGGGTGGAATTCTTGAAGCTGGTCAAGCTTTTCGCCAACACCTGCAAACATAATGGGCTTGCCTGTAACAGCCTTAACCGAAAGTGCCGCACCGCCACGGGTGTCACCGTCAAGCTTGGTTAAAATAACGCCGTCAATTTCAAGTAAATCGTTAAAGGCTTTGGCAATGTTAACCGCATCCTGACCCACCATCGAGTCAATTACCAAAAGAATGTTATGAACTTCAATTGCTTCGGTAATGTTTTTAAGCTCGGCCATAAGCTCTTCATCAATGTGAAGACGGCCTGCCGTGTCAAGAATCATAAAATCGTGACCGTGATCCCTGGCAAAATTCAAAGCTTCCTTAACGGTTTTAACGGGGGACTGTGTGCCCGCTTCATAAACGGGTGCTCCAACCGCTTCACCCACAACCTTTAACTGCTGAATAGCGGCAGGGCGGTAAATGTCGCAAGCGACAAGCATCGGTCTGTGCCCCTGGCTTTTAAGGTGCTTTGCAAGCTTTGCCGAATGTGTGGTTTTACCCGAACCCTGCAAACCGCACATCATAATAACGGTGGGCAGTCTGTTTGCGGTTTTAAGACGGGCCTGCTCGCTGCCCATTAACGAGGTTAATTCATCACGAACGATTTTAATAACCATTTGGGGCGCGGTAAGGCTTTCCATAACATTTGCGCCAATGCATTTTTCGGTAACGGTGTTGGTAAAGTCTTTAGCAACCTTATAGTTAACGTCAGCTTCAAGTAAAGCAAGGCGAACCTCGCGCATAGCGGTTTTTACATCGCTTTCGCTCAGCTTACCTTTGGAGCGTAGGCGCTTAAACACGCCGGCTAATTTATCCGATAAATTGTCAAATGCCATAACTACACTCCTTACAAATCGTTAATAATTTTTTTAATTTCGGTGAAATTTTTGTCATTTTGTGAAAGCTCCTTAAGTGTTAAGAACTTTTCACAGTAACGGCATTTTTCTTCCCATTCCAAAAGCTTTGCTTCGGCACGCTTTATCTGGTCGTGTGCGCCTTGGCGGGTAATGCCTTCATTTTCGGCAATTTCAGATAATGATAAATCGTCATTATAATAATATTCCAAAAAAGCCTTGGGCTTTTCGCCCAAAAAGTCACCGTAAACATCAAGAAGTGCGGAAATATATAAATTTTTAGACATAATACACCCCACAATTTCTCAACTTAACCGAGTATAACACAAAACTATACGTCTGTCAAGTTTTTTTCTTTACAGTGTGAAATATTTTTAAATTGGGGTTTATAGGGCCGAAGGCCCATCGATATAAATCCCTTCGGGATTTTCGATATGTCACAAATGACTCGATATGCTTTTGATACAGTTTGTAAGGACAAACTGTATCAAAACCTCGATATGTTCTGCGGAACAAGAAGGGATTTATATCATATCGAGTTTGTGTAACAAACATATCGATTTTGCTATAAAGCAAAAATACCGAATTGCGTAGCAATATATCGACATAAATAATGTGTAATTTGTTATTTGGAATTATAAAACAACTTAATTGTATATTCGTAGGGGCGATTCACGAATCGCCCGCCTGTGCATAGCTGTAATTTACGGACAATTCGTGAATTGTCCCTACACGATGAGCTCAATTAAATTGGAGGTTATCGCTTGCGCGAGGTAATAAGTAAAAGGTAATAGTGAAGAGGTTCGGTGTCGCTTCGCGACGGATTAAAATCGGGGTTTATAGTGCTGATGCCCAATGCGTAATTCGTAATTATAGAACAACTTAATTGTTTATTAGTAGGGACAGGCCTCCCGGACTGTCCGTGAAACTTTGCAAATTGCTTGCGGACAATCGAGGACGCTTGTCCCTACGTATTTGCAATATAAATTGTGTCTAACCAAACGATAAACTATAATTTGAAGGTGTGGTTTTTAAAATGGTTTTATGTTTAAAGGCTAAATTGTGTTATGTATAATGTCATTTTTAGTAATAATATTTTATTTTGTAATTCATAAATATATATAAAGGACATTTCTTGTGGTTGAAATTATACAATTTTTTAAAAAAAGGCGATAACATTTGGGCATTTTAGCAAAAAAGACAAAAAAGTTCACCACAAAGTCTTTTTTGTTTATTGAAGGATTAAAAAACGAATTTTATAATGATAGTGTATCATTAAAATTGCTGTTTTTGTTTTTTCCACTCTCACGGCAAAAACGCAATTTAAAAAAAGGAGAATGAGAATGAAAAAACTCTTATCAATCGTTTTGACTCTCGCATTACTTTTAACGGCTTTGCCGTTAGCACTCGGTATGACTGCAAGCGCAGCCGAATCAACTGATCCTGCGTACAAATTTTTGTTTGATGCAGGAGAAGCATTTCGTACAAGTTATGATAGTGGCAGGGCAAATACCGCTACCATAAAATTTGACTACTATCTTAAAAGTGGTAGAGTTAAAGTTTATGGTTCTGGTGATGGAAATGAAGCCGGATACCTTCAAGAAGGTGTAAACAGTTTCGAATTAAGTGTTAATTCCCCTTCGTTTTGGATAGCACAAAGAGATGATGCTGATGAGCTTTACATTTGGAATGTTGAGCTTACACAAGATGGCTCACCTCTTGAATTTAAGAGCTACGAAGGCAGAACAACCTGTGAATTTGAAAAAATAACTTACGGCGAAATTCCTTTCCCCGTTGTAGAAGAACCTGTTGACGGTAGTGTTGACTATGCAATGTATTTTGACACCTCCATTGACAACAATTTCTGGGTTACCAAAATCGGTATGGAAGAGCCCAACCTTCCCGCAGGTAACACCTATACTGTGGATTTTGATGTATATTCACTTACATTAGGTGCTAAAGTGGTTTTGGGTGCTACTGCTGCTACTTGGAGCACCACTACCGCAATTGAAAACGGTCACCAGGTATGGAAGGATGCTCCTACCGAAGTAAACAAGTGGACTCATTATTCATTTAATGTTACTACAACTGCTGAGTGGAAGGGTGTAATGTTCTACGTTATTGATGATGCTGACGGCTTTACCGGTTACATTGATAACCTTACCATTAAGGACAGCACAGGCAAAGTGGTTGCTTCCTTTGAGCCCACTGATGATGACGCTGCATTAGTTAGCAACTGCGGATCGAATGTTGAATTATCACCCTGTATTGTTGATGCCAAGAACCCCAAGGCAAAGGACTATGCAATGTATTTTGACACCTCCATTGACAACAACTTCTGGGTTACCAAAATCGGTATGGAAGAGCCCAACCTTCCCGCAGGTAACACCTATACTGTTGATTTTGATGTATATTCACTTACATTAGGTGCTAAAGTGGTTTTGGGTGCTACTGCTGCTACTTGGAGCACCACTACCGCAATTGAAAACGGTCACCAGGTATGGAAGGATGCTCCTACCGAAGTAAACAAGTGGACTCATTATTCATTTAATGTTACTACAACTGCTGAGTGGAAGGGTGTAATGTTCTACGTTATTGATGATGCCGACGGCTTTACCGGTTACATTGATAACCTTACCATTAAGGACAGCACAGGCAAAGTGGTTGCTTCCTTTGAGCCCACTGATGATGACGCTGCATTAGTTAGCAACTGCGGATCGAATGTTGAATTACCCGAAGACGTTGAAGCTGCTAAATATCCTGTTGTGAAGGATTATGCAATTAATTTTGATAATTCTGCAGGTACAGGTTTTACAGCATTCCATTTTAGCGACTTAGGTTTTGGTGCAGCAAATCTTCCGATTGGAAATTATACTGTAAAGTTTGATTTCTATGCATTGGAAATAGGCGCAAGTAAAAATATCGTCGCTCATATGTCAAATACTGCATATAATGGCAACGCATTCCCTGGCAATGATGGTCAGTATTGGACTGAAGTTTCAGGCGCAACAGGTAAATGGGAAACAATTTCATTTACAGTTGAAACTATTGACGTAGCATCATATCCTTGGTTCTATATTGGTGCAGGCCTCAAGGGTTATATGGATAATTTCAAAGTTATAGATAATACAACAAATACAGAGGTTGTAAATTTTGAAATTTCTTCTGCAAATTTTGGAAAAGTAAGTAAGAATTTTGCTACTGTTGTTGAATTACCCGAAGATGTTGAAGCTGCTAAATATCCTCCTTATCACAAGAACACCAAGGAAGTTATTGTTAATGCAACATATTTCACCGAAGGTTCAAAGACTGTTACCTGCACCGACTGTGGTGAGGTTGTTTCTACTGATGTAATCCCCGCAGCTACTAATGCTGTTAAGGATTATAAGGTAACCCTTAATGCTGATAACACTGTTACAATTTCTTGGGGCTATACCGATGATTTTGTTTTGGATTTAGCTAAGGACCAAAATGCTGTAGTTAAGTTTAACTATGAAATTGCAGGCTATAGCAATGCAGTTGTAGTTAACGGTAATGAAAGCGGTGCTGTAACACTTAGCGGCTTTAACGCTGCTAGACTTGGTGCTGAGTTAAAGTATTGGATTTCTGTTGAATCCAGCGTACTTGGCGATACCTCAAAGCTTGTAAACGAAACCACTAAGACTGTTGTTGCTTCTACCTTAGTTGACGGTGACAGCGACCTTGGTAAGCTTATGGCTGCTATTAATTCTGCTACCGATGAAGCTGCTGTTGTTGCAGGTCAGGTTGATAATACCGACACCTTGGTTTCCAACACAATGAAGGCAGACCTTAAGGCAGGTACCCTTGACCTTCGCTTTGTTGCAAGCCAAGACTTAATTACAAAGCTTAATACCCTTGGTAAAGAAGGCCGCACCGTAACCCTTACCGTTACAATTGGCAACAACGTTACTAAGGATATTACAATTGATACACTTAAAAAGGTAACAATGGTTAAAATTACAGGTATGTCATTCGAACAGTTTAACAGCATAGTTACCGTAAAGCTTGGCTTTGACTATGCAGATAATGCAAACAATTTTGAAACCGATGTTGTAGAATTCAACTGCGGTGAAATTATTGCTGATACCGATACTGCTGTTGCAAATGCATTCGAAGCTTTTATGAAATAAGGAGGAATTATAATGAAATTTGAAGCTCCTGAAATCAACAAGGTTTCCTTCGAAACCGAAAATGTTGCTGCTGAAGGCGTTGGCGGAAACGGCTGGGAAGTAACCGGCAGCGGCGCAGACGCAATTTAATTTAAAAATTAAAGTTAAAAAGCACAAGCCCTTCTCATTTTGGGAAGGGCTTGTTGTTTTAATATGTTTCAGGTTATAGTTTAGCGGGGAGTTAAATTGATTGCATTTTTGGCTCCCTCTGGGAGGGAGCTGGATTTTTGCGTAGCAAAAAGACTGAGGGAGAGCGCATATAAACGCATTCTCCTTCCGTCAAAACCTTCGGTTTTGCCACCTTCCTCCCGGAGGAAGGCTTACGGGCGATTCGTGAATCGCCCCTACGGATATGCAATGAAATTGTTGTATAATTACGAATTACGCATTTTGCCTCACCGATAAACCCCAATTTAATTAAGCTCATCGTGTAGGGACAATTCACGAATTGTCCGTAAAACTTGGCAAATATCTGGCGGGCGATTCGTGAATCGCCCCTACAGATACACAATTTAATTTGTACAGTAATTACGAATTACGCATTGGCCTTTGGCCCTATAACCCGCAATTTAAAAAGCAGTTATCGACTGATAACTGCTTTTTTCACGTTTATTCGGTTATTTTTTTCATAATTTTACCAAGCGATATACATAATTCTTCATAAATATCGTTTGGTAATTTATACGGTGGTGCGGTTTCAAGACAAATGCCGCCGTTAAAGTTTATTTCCTTAAGTGCCTTTGAAAAATCCTCCCAGTCAATTGTTCCAAAATAGGGTAAAAGGTGAAGGTCTCTGTCAGGGAAGCTGTCGTGTATATGAAAGGCACGAATTTCATTGCCAAGGTCCCTCACACATTGGCCGACCGATAATTCGGGGAAGGTTACAACGTGGCCTGTGTCAAGGCAAATTTTAAAATTATCATCGTTCATAAGCCTTACAAAATCCAAAATTTCGTAAGGGGTGGCAATTGAAAGGTCGCGCATTGGCATATTTTCAAAGCAAACGGTTATGCCATAGCCCTTTGCAACATCTACAACCCTTCGCATAAACTCAAGGTTTACGTCCAGCGTAATTTTGGCTTCTTCGGTGCCTCTTTCGCTAATGCCGCAGGGCATAATTGGGTGAAGCACCCAGTTTTTACAGCCCAGTACCGAGGTTGCCCAAAGCGACCGCTTTATGTGTTCAAATTTTTGGTTTCTAAGCTCGGTGGTTGAATCGTTCGGTGGCCAATGCCAAGGGCCGTGAACCTGATAAATTTCAATACCCTCAGTTGCGGCAAGCTCCTTTTCAGCAGTAAGCTTTTTTTCGGTTTCTGCTAACGAATCACAGTAGGGGAAATTATCGGTTCCCATCATATTAAAATCTACACAGCTAAAGCCGTGTTCTTTAATTTTTTCGTACCTTTTTTCGCCCCAACGGGAATAGCTTCCAACGTTTATTCCAAGCATCATTTTATTCACCATCTTTTCATTTTTGTTTTACTAAATTTTAACATTTGGTCCATATATTTGTCAAGTTTTGTGTATAAAAAACATAAAAAATACAATAAATTTCCAAAGCTTTTTATCTTTTTGACCAAAAAGACAAAAAAGTGCACCACGATGTCTTGATTGTTCATTGAAGGATTGTTTTGATTATATTAAAATAAAATAGTAAATATAATAGCATTTTTGTATACTTTTTTTAAGCGGTGCAAAAGTGTAGAAAAGGGGAATAGCTTTGAAAAAATTGTTATCGGTCTTAATTGCTTTGGCTATTATGACAACAACATTCCTTACTTGTTATGCCAAGGAAGCTGACGGCGCCGTAAACACGCCGGAAGCTGTTGATGATTACAGCATTTACCTTGAAGCTAATAAGGGTCTTACAACCGATGTTGAAGCTGTCTATACCGAGCTTAGCGATGTTAAGCTGAAGGACGGCGCCGCAACTGAAGCTGTAAAAGAATTTGAAGGTAAAAAGAATGTTCTTAAATGGACAAACGGCGAAGGCGCAGTTACCTTTAAATTCAAGGTTTTAAAGGACGGACTTTACAACATTGCTGTTAATTATCTTGCTCTTTCCGCAAGCACCGAAGCCTTTGAGCTTAGCATGCTTGTAGACGGTGTTGAGCCTTTTGCAGGTGTTGATATTATTTTGCTTCCCCGTCTTTATTCTGATGATGGCGAGGTAAGAAAGGATGGTATCGGTAATGAATTTGCTCCCGAGCAAAAGGAAGTTTTTGCTTGGCAGGAAAACCGCATAACCGATTCGGAGGGTCTTAATTCAAAGCCGTATCTTTTCGCGTTAACCAAGGGCGAGCATACAGTTACACTTTACGACTGCAGCGCTCCCATTGCAATAAGCGAGCTTAAGCTTTGCGCAGAGGAAAAGCCGTTACCTTATGAAGAGGTTTTGAAAGCTTATGAGCAAAACGGTTACAAAAAGTACGAGGGCGCACAAATTAACATCCACGGTGAAAATGCATACCTTAAATCTTCGCATAACCTTATTTCTCAATCCGATTCGACCAGCTCAAAGGTTTACCCCTATGATGCAATTAAAAGCAAGGTTAATTACATTGGCGGTAACAACTGGAGCGGCGCGGGGGATAGAATCACCTGGAAGGTAGATATTCCTGAGGATGCCCTTTATGCAATTACCTTTGCTTACCAGCAAAGCTACATTGTGAACAGCAGTACCTACCGCGTTTTACGTGTAGACGGTGAAATTCCTTTTGAAGAAGCCTCTAAGGTTGACTTTGCATACTGCAACAGCTGGAAGCGCAAAACCTTCGGTAAAGAGGATGAGCCCTATCTCATTTACTTAACCAAGGGTGAGCACACCCTTTCGTTAGAGGTAAACCTCTGCTCACTTTCAAACTTTGCAATTGAGCTTAAGGACCAAATTTACGAGCTTGGCACAGTTTACCGTGAAATCGTAATGATAACAGGTGAAACACCCGACTCTAACCGAGATTATTCATTGTTCACTCAAATTCCTAATCTAGAGGAAAGACTTAAAAGCTGCCGCGATGTTCTTAACAAGCTGGTTAAGGAAGCGGAAGCCTTAAGTGATATGGGTGGTTCTTCAAGCACCTCAACACTTAAAAATATGTCTGCGGTAATCGACCGTATGCTTGAATATAAATATCAGGCACAAATTTACAAGTCAAGCTTTTACGATAATTATTCAAGTATGAGCGCATGGCTTTATGAAATAATCGGTATGCCGCTTGATATTGATGCGATTTATATCACCGCACCCGAAAAGAAGGCAGAGCATCTCGGTGCAGGCTTCTTTGAAGGACTGGTTTTCGGAATTAAGAAGTTCTTCGTTTCCTTCATGGCCGACTATAATAACATTTCGGGCGATGTAGGCGATAACAAAATCACCCTTTGGGTTAACTGGGGTCGCGACCAGGTGCAAGTGCTTAACTATCTTGCACAAAGCGATTTTACCGCAAAGCATAACATCGGTGTTGACATTAAAATGACAAACGCCACAATCATTCAGGGTATGCTTTCGGGTAACGGACCTGACTGTTATTTACATATGTCCCGTACCGAGCCTGTTAACCTTGCAATGCGCGGCGGTCTTTACGACCTTTCGAAGTTTGACGATTTTGAAGAGGTTACCAAGCGCTTTATGCCAACCGCTACCGTGCCCTATACCTACAAGGGCGGTGTTTATGCACTTCCCGACACTCAAACCTTCTCAATAATGTATTACCGTAAGGATATACTTGATGATTTGGGAATTGAAATTCCTCAAACTTGGGACGACTTTATTGCGGCTTCTGCAATAATTATGAGAAACAATATGCGGGTTGGTTTACCCTACACACAAATTACCGATATGACTTTGGTTAATCAGGGTCTTGGCGCACTTAACATTTTCCCAACGTTGCTTATGCAGCAGGGAATAAGCCTTTATGACGATAAGCTTGAAAGTATTGTTTTAACTTCGGAAGAAGCAGTTAACACCTTCACAATGTGGACTGATTTTTATAACAAATACAGCTTTGACAAAACTTATGACTTCTATAACCGCTTCCGTACAGGTACAATGCCTTTGGCAATTCAATCTGTAACTCAGTATAACACAATTAGTGCTGCAGCTTCCGAAATTCGCGGTCTTTGGGGAATTGCTCCAATACCCGGCTTTAAGGATGAAAACGGTAATATTAACCGCACACTTGCAGGTGCAGGCAGCGGCTGTGCAATATTGAAGGACAGCGATAACATTGACGGTGCTTGGGAGTTCCTTAAGTGGTGGACCTCTTATGAAGCACAGCATAAATATTCACAAAATATTGAATCCATACTTGGTACAACAGGCAGAAATATGACTTCAAACGTTGAAGCACTTTCCAAGCTTTCTTGGGACCGCGGTGACTTTGAAATTATCGAAGAACAGTGGCGTTGGGTTAAAGAAATGCCCGAGGTTCCCGGCGGATACTACATTCCTCGCGTTGTGGACCAGGCTTTCTGGAACGTTGTAAGCGGTAAAGGTATTCACGAAGAGCTTATCAAATGGGATAAGGTTGCGGATACCGAAATTGCTGAAAAGCGTTCACAGTATGAATAATAAAAGAAGGGAGAAAATCACGTGAAAGTTAAATCCTTAAAAACACGCGGAAGTAGCGAAGTTCGTACCGGTCTTATTATGCTGTCTCCGTTCCTAATATTATTCTTTGTTTTTACAATTCTTCCAATTTTATCCTCGGTTGTACTAAGCTTTACAACCTATGATATGATATCGGCCCCCAAATTCAACGGAATTTCGAACTATATTAAAATGTTCTCATCCGATGATATGTTCCCTAATGTGCTTCGTAACACCTTAGTTCTAGCAATAATTACGGGCCCTATCGGTTATATTTTATCCTTCGTTCTTGCTTGGATGATTAACGAGCTTAACCGAACGGCACGTACAATTTTATCCTTCCTTTTCTATGCTCCTGCACTTTCCTCAAACGTTTATTTTATCTGGCAGGTGCTTTTCAGCGGTGACAGCTACGGCTATGTCAACAGCGCATTGCTTTCGTTGGGCATTGTTTCCGAACCTATTCAGTGGTTTAAGGATGCCAACTATGTAATGGTAATTATTATAGTTGTTCAGCTTTGGATGAGTATGGGTATTTCCTTCCTTTCCAATATTTCGGGTCTTCAAAACGTTAACCCCGAAATGTATGAAGCAGGCTGTATTGACGGTATAAGAAACCGCTGGGCAGAGCTTTGGTATATAACCCTTCCTTCTATGAAGCCAATACTTTTGTTCGGTGCTGTAATGCAAATTCAAAGCTCGTTCTCAATCGGTGCGGTAGTAACCGCCCTTGCAGGCTTCCCAAGTGTTAACTATTCGGTAGATACACTTGTAACCTTAATTCAAGACGTTGGTACGAGCCGCTATGAAATGGGCTATGCAGCTGCACTTTCGGTATTCCTCTTTGCTATGATGGCTGTAAGCCGTGTAATTATTGGCAAAGTAGTCGATGCTGTTGGTAGATAAGCGGAGGTGAAGAGATGAAAAATGCGAAAGCTCAATATAGACGATATACCCGTTCATCTTGGGGTAATTTCTTCTATTTTTTCTTTTTAATACTTTTTGGTTTGTTTTCTGTGCTACCTATGGTTTACACCGTATGTACATCGCTCAAGCCGCTTGAGGAAATACTAATATTTCCTCCTCGTTTCTTTGTAACAAGACCTGTAATAGATAATTACACAGCATTACCTAAGCTTTTATCTAACCTAAGCGTTCCGCTTTCGAGATATATTTTTAACAGCTTATTCGTAAGTGTTTCAACCACAGTTTTACATATCTTCATTGCTTCTATGGCAGCTTTTGTTATTGCAAAGGTTAAATTTAAGGGTAGCAAGACCTTGTTCTTGTTAATCCAATTTGCACTTTTATATAATGCGTACACATTGGCAATTCCTCAATATGTTATTTTTTCGAAATTAAACATTATCGATACCTATTGGGTGTATATTTTGCCATATCTTCCTTCTACACTGGGTGTTTTCCTGGTTAAGCAGTTTATTGACAGCAGTATACCTGATGCATTGCTTGAGGCCGGAAGAATTGACGGCGCCGGCATTTTTAGAATTTATTATCAAATTGCACTTCCTATAATGAAGCCCGCTTGGCTGACCTTGGCCTTATTTGCTTTTAGAGATATTTGGTCAATGCAACCTGCCGGCACAATTTTCAGTGAAGAGCTTAAAATGTTACCCAACATAATGTCAACGATTTCTGCAGGTGGTATAGCACGTTCCGGTAGCGCAATGGCGGCCACGGTTATTCTTCTTATTCCACCTATTATAGTGTATATGGTTTCACAAGGAAGCGTTATGGAAACAATGGGTAGCGCAGGTATCAAGGGATAACGGAAAACATCTGAAAGGAGGCATAAATGTGAAAAAATATTTAGTGCTCTTGATGGTTTTTGTTCTTGCTGCTCTTATGGTATTACCTACCGTTTCAGCAGCCGAAGCCAATGCAATTCCTTATAACACCTATGCCTATTGGCAAAAGGGTACTGAAAGGGAAGCAGTTGAAATTCGCGATGTTTTTGAGGTAGTAGACAAGGTTAATGGTCACGACCTTGGAATTGAAGCTTTTTCAATGCCGACTGATGTGGATTGCGATAAGGACGGAAACCTTTACATACTTGACGGTGACAATAGCAGAGTAGTTGTTGTTGACAGTCAAATGAAGTTATTAAGAGTTATAAATTCACCTGTACAAAACGGTGAAGAAATAAACTTTAGCGGTGCAACCGGTATATATCTTAAAGAAGATAACACCATTTATGTTGCTGACACAAACGGACAAAGAATAATTGTTTTCAACCCTGACGGAAGCCTCAAGCAGCTTATTGGATTACCCGATGCTTCGGTTATTCCTGACGATTTCAACTATGCGCCTATAAAGGTGTTGACCGACTCACGTGATTATATATACGTGCTCAGCAGCGGTTCATATTACGGTGCGCTTGTTTATTCTGACCAGGGCGAATTCCTTGGCTTCTACGGTGCAAACAGCGTAAAGGCTACTGTAGTTGACATTTTCGGAAAGCTTTGGGACAGACTTACCCAAACCGAAGCAAAGCGTGCTAACAGTCAGCAAAAATTACCGTATCAGTTTATCAGTATGGATATAGATAAAAACGGTTTTATTTATACACTTACAGGTCTTACCGACAGTATTTGGGACGTTGGTACAGGACAAATAAGACAGCTTAATCCGGCCGGTATCAACATTTTGAAGGATAACGAGGGTCAAGGCTCTGACGGTTTGAATTTTGCTGATGAATCTGATTATCGTAATGATATGGGTCACCCCATAATGACAAGCTTTAAAAAGCTTTGCGTTGATGATGACGGCTTTGTTTATGCTATAGATACAACCTACGGTCATATTTTCGTTTACGACAATAAGTGCAATTCCTTTGCAGTATTCGGCGGCGGCTACGGTGCAGGTATTCAAAACGGTACATTCGTAAGACCGGAATCCATCGCGGTACACGGCGATATGATTTATGTATTGGATTCACTTGATGCAAGCGTGACCTCGTTTAAGCTTACTGATTACGGCAAGCTTTACAAAAACGCTCAGGTGCTTACTCTGGAGGGCAAGTATAATGATTCAGTTGCACTTTGGGAAGAGGTATTAAAGCAGGATAAAAACAATCTTCTTGCTTACCGCGGTCTTTCAAAGGCTGCCCTTTTGAATGAGGATTATGACGCCGCGCTTGAGTATTCAAAAATTGGCTTTAGTCAATCGGATTATGCGGTAGCATTTGAGCAAATTCGCGGCGACTTTATTTCCAAAAATGTTTGGTGGATGCTCCTTATCGGTGCAGCACTTATCGGTGCAGTTGTTTGGTACTTGATTAAGAGCAAAAACGCCGAAAAGAAGCTTAGCACTAACAGTGTGGTATTTGCACTTAATTCGGTAATACATCCGTTTGACACCTTCTATAGATTAAAGAATAAGGGCGAGGGCTCGGTAGTTGTTGCTGTTGGCGCACTTGTACTTTTCTATGTATCAAAGGTTTTGTGTGATATTTACAGCGGCTTTACATTTAAAATTTTCGAACCCGCTGAATATAATTCCTTCGAAACCTTGCTTGGTACCGTTGGCGTTGCAGTGCTTTTCGTAATTGTAAACTGGGGCGTTTGCGTATTGGCTGAAGGTAAAGGTAAATTGAAAGAAATATTCATGGTTACCTGCTTTGCCTTAATACCCGAAATTTTAGGTTCAGTGCTTTCTTTGGTTTTAACTAACATCTTAATTCCTGAAGAAGCCGCAATTCTAACAGTTATTACAGTTGTTTGTCATATACTTGCAGCAATAGTGCTTTGCGTTGGTATTATGGCGGTACAGGAATATGACTTCTTTAAGTTCCTTACCACATCAATCTTAACTGTATTGGGTATGCTGTTAGTTGTATTCATTATATTTATGCTGTTTATTTTGTTCCAGCAGTTGTTTGATTTTATCGGTTCAGTATTCACCGAAATATTCTATCGTTAGGGGGCGGTAATGTGTTAAAAACAAAACGAATAATTTCAATTTTAATGGTTTTATCCTTAATGCTTTTAAGTCTTACCGCCTGCGGTATGCAAAAGCCCCGTGCAATTGGTAAGTATATATCCAATATTCGTGTTGACACGCTTGAAAGCACGGTTGTTGCCGAAAACGATAATTTAGAAATGCGTTGGGATAACGAAAAATCCTGCGTGGTAGTTGTTAATAAAAAGAATGGCTATATCTGGTCTACAATACCGAATGATTTTTATAACGGTATTGAAGCAGGTGCCAGAGCAGAGGTTTTGTTTAATTCACCTCTAATCATCACCTATACAACTCCACCCAATAATATGCTTAAAACCGTTAACGGTGCCGCCGTACAGGACGAGGGCTTTATAACCGTAAAGCAAATTGAAAACGGTGTGCAAATTGGTTATTTCTTCAACAATGTTGAAATTTCAATACCGCTTATTTATAAGCTTTATGATGACCACTTTACCGTAACGGTTGATACCATGGGTATTTTGGAAAATAACAACAAGGTTTATCAGGTAGAAATTGCACCCTTCCTTGCAGCAATTCCTGCAAGTGATAAAAAGGACAGCTATGTTCTTGTTCCTTCAGGCAGCGGTGCTTTAATGTATGCTGATGAACGTGACGGTGCCGACCGTGCTTATCAGGAAACTGTATACGGTAACGACCTGGCAATTTTCACTGAGCATATATCCGAAAATGTGTATAACGCTTCGCTTCCCGTGTTTGGTGTTACCCGCGGCGAAAATTCACTCTTTGCAATAATTGAAGAGGGTGCGGCTTCCTGCGATGTTAAGGCAACAGCAGGGGACAGCACAATAGGTTATGCAGGTGCCCGCGCTGTATTTGCAGTTCGTGGCCGAAATACCGAAAAGGTTGCAATGTCAAGCGGTTTTTACAACTATGTAAATGCCTATAGTGAAGGCATTGTGGACGGCAACTGCACGGTAGCTTACTATCCGCTCAGCGGTGAGGATTCGGGATATTCGGGTATGGCAAAGCTTTACCGTGACTATATTTCCGAAAAATTCGGCACTAAGTATAACGGTAAGGATTCTGCCATTTATTTACAGGTTCTTGGCGGTGCTATGACCGAAGAATCCTTTGTGGGCATTCCTTATAAAACACTTGAAAGTGCCACAACCTTAAAGCAGGCACAGGAAATTGTAGCCGATATTACTAAAAACACAGGTGTTAAGCCGGTTGTTCAGCTAAAGGGCTTTGGTGCAACAGGCTTGGACGTTGGTAAAATCGGCGGTGGCTTTAAGCTAAACAGTAAGCTTGGTAAATGGAGCGATGTTAAGACACTTGGCGGTCTTTGCGATGTTTATTTTGACTTTGACATTTTAAGCTTTAATTCTTCAGGTAACGGCTTTACAACAATTGCCGATTCGGCAAAGGCTGAAAACGGCGGTACAGCTTATCAGTATTATTACGCTGTTGCTGCTTCTAATATTGATGATGAAAAAGGCCGTTATAACCTTCTTGCAAGGGATAGAATAGCCGATGCCTTCAATAAGGCAAACAAGGTTATAAATGATAAAGAAATATTCGGTTTATCACTTTCAACTCTTGGTTCTAAAGCATATTCCGATTATAATAGCTCCAAATATTATTCAAAGGGTAACCTTGACAGCGATATTTCAGCTATACTTTCAAAAAGGGATAAAACCGCACTTATGACCGAAGCTGCAAATGCTTATGCGGCAGTTTATTCGTCACATATAATTGCAACACCTTCTACACATTCGGACTTTACCTCGCTTGATGCGCAGGTTCCCTTCTATCGAATGGTATTTAAGGGACTTGTTCCCATAGCTTCCCAATCGGTTAATACGGCTAAAAATTCCAGATTGGAAATTTTAAGCTCGGCCGAAACGGGATGTGGCTTGCTTTACACAGTAAGCAATAACTTTAATACAAAATTCCGCTTGAATGACAGCGTTTTGGCAAAAAGCGTTTATTCTGATTATAAGGAAAACATTTTTGAAAATTACACCGAGCTGTCCGCACTTTTAGAAAAGGTTTCGGGCACAGAAATTTCAAAGCATACAATACTTTCTGACGGCGTAAACCAAACCGATTTTGCAAACGGTACATCGGTTATCGTAAATTACACCGACAAGGCGGTTGAAACTCCGTTTGGTGCAGTTGAGGCTGAAAGCTTTGTATACCGTTAATTGTAATTAGATGTTTACTTACTTTTAGAAAGGATGAGAATATGCGTAATAAAAAAGTAACCGGTATTGAACGCTTAAAGGTTCGCTACGGCAGAATGTTCGTTTTACCATGGACTATCGGTTTATTACTTTTCTTTTTAGTTCCGCTGTTTAGTTCAATTGCTTATGCATTTTGTAATGTTTCACTTGTTAACGATAAAATGTTAACCTTTGCAGGTCTTGAACATTTCAAGTACCTCTTGAATGAAGACCCTAACTTTATGAATAACATAAAGGATGCGGTAGCTTCATTTACTTATTCTTTGCCGATTATTGTTGCATTAAGTTTGATTTTTGCAATTATACTTAACCAAAAATTCAAGGGAAGAATTTTTGCCCGTGCGGTATTTTTCCTTCCAGTAATTATTGCAACAGGCGTTGTAATGCAGTTTGTAACAGGCGCGGCGCTTGAAGAGGGTGCGGCTCTCAGCACATCTATGGGCGAGACCGAATCCTATTCGGGCATAAGGTTTGATGAATTGCTTGTAAACCTTGGTCTTCCGCAGTCAATAACCGAGCTTTTGTCCGATTATATTGCAAGGGTATTCAACCTTGTATGGAGCTGCGGTATTCAGATACTTTTGTTTGTAGCGGGTCTTCAGTCAATTCCTGACCAGCTTTATGAGGTATCAAAAATTGAAGGCGCAACCACTTGGGAGGAATTTTGGTTTGTTACCTTCCCAATGCTTGGTAATGTAACCTTCCTTGTGTTAGTTTACACTATTGTTGACCTGTTCACAGCGTTTGACAACCCAATAATGAAGCAGGCTTATGACCTTATAACCGTTAACAGCATATACGACCGAAGCGCCGCAGTGCTTTGGGCTTACTTTGTTGTGGTTGGCGTTGTTGGTGCGTTAATTCTTTTGGCGTATAACCGAATTCTTATGAAGAAGTGGAATTAAGGAGGTGGCACATTTGAAGAGCTTAACATTAAAAAAGAACCTTAAATCTAATGTTGATTATAAAAAGGTTATATCAAAGGCAGCAGTTGCCTTGTTCCGTTATGCAATGCTTATTGCAGTTGGCTTTACGGTGTTGTCGCCGCTTTTTGAAATAATTTCAAATTCGCTTAAAAATGCGGATGACTTTATGAACACAAGCGTTGCGTGGATACCTACCACCTTCTTCTACCAAAACTATATTGATGCATTTAACGTAATGGAGTATGGAAAAAGCTTCTTTAATACCGTAGCAGTTATGGTATTAAGTGCCTTTCTTGAGGTTGCAGCCTGCGGCGTTGCGGCTTACGGTTTTGCAAGGTTTAAGTTCCCCGAACGCAAAATTTTATATGCGCTTCTGCTTATAACAATTTTGGTTCCCGTAAGAATGACCTTCTTGGCACAGTATGTAAATTTCCGTAATTTTGACTTTTTCGGTATTACATCGTTGATTGGTAACATTATCGGAAAAGACTTATCAATAAATCTTATAAACACACCCTTTACCTTTGTTTTGCCGTCGCTTTTCGGTGTGGGTTATCAGTCGGGCTTGTTTATTATGATTTATATCCAGTTCCTTAAGGGCATTCCCAAAGAGCTTGAGGAAGCCGCTTGGATAGACGGTGCAGGTCCCATTGGTACCTTTGTAAGAATTATTGTTCCGTCTTCAAGCGTTGCAATTTTGACAGTAACCATTCTTTCAATAATTTGGCACTGGAATGAATATTATCTCACAGCACTTTATTTCAACGAAAACCAACCCTTAGCGGTAGTTTTATCAGGCATTATGAACCTTATAAAGCTTCGCGGCGGTGAGGCAATAAATTCGCACACAGGTGTTGCTATGGCAGGCTGTATGCTGTTTATTCTTCCTGTTTTAATAATGTATCTTATACTTCAAAAGAAGTTTATTAAGAGCATTGACAGTGTTGGTATTGTTGGGTAATTCATCCGCAAGGATTTATTATAAAAATATTTGAAAGGAATGTATTAAAAATGAAATTCAGTATGAAAAAAATCATAGCAGTTATTATGATGCTTGCAATGGTACTTTGCTTTGCAGGCTGTGATAATGGCGGCACAACCTCTTCTTATTATGAAGAAGTTCCCGGTGAAAGCGGTGGTAACGGCGGCAGCACCGGTGGGGATGCCACACAGGACCTTGTTACTGAGGTTCCTACAAACCTTAAGGGTACAACTGTTAAGGTATTGTTCTGGCGTCCTTTAACAAACGACGAAAAAGCAGTTGTTTCAAGCTTTGAAAAGCAAACCGGTATGAAGGTTCAGTTTAAGTTTGCGGCAAACGCAGGCGCCCCCTATGCAGAGCTTATTTCTGCTTCCTTGGCTGCTAAGGAAGGTTATGACATTGCAATGTTTAATAACATTCATTTCCCTAACCGTCCCACAACCATTATGCAACCCTTGAATGATATGAAGGGCTTTGACTTCAGCGATCCCGTTTGGGATAAGGCAATGATGGACACACAGAAGGTTAACGGCAAATACTACGGTGTTAATATTGTAGGCAGCCATCAGTGTGAATTTGTTGCTATGTACTTTAATGAAACAATGTTTAAAAACCGTGGCGTTAAGACCCCCCGTCAGCTTTACGAAGCAGGCAACTGGAACTGGGATACCTTCCTTGATGCTGCAAAGGCTATGACCTATAAGGAAAACGGCGTTCAGCACTATGGTTATACAAACCGCGGTACAGGCTATATGACATATTGGCTACAGGCTGCCGGTACTGACTTTATTACCTATGACGGTAAGCAGTTCAAGAGCAACCTTTCCGACGCTAACCTTTTAAACCTTGTTAAGTATTATAACGAATTCAGAACCAAGCATAAGATTATGGGCGATGATACTTACGGTGTACCTCACTTCCGTTCAGGCGAAGCTGCAATGTTCTCTGTAATTTCTTACGCTATGTTTAAGGAATCTGACACTAAGTTCAACCAAATGTCTGATACTATCGACGCTGTTCCGTTCCCCATGCCTAAGGGTCAAAAGCAGGTAGCACTTGTTGACTCTACCTTATTTGGTATTCTTAAGGGCGCTAAAAACGCAGAAGGCGCAGCGCACTTCTTGCGTTATTACCTCGACCCCCAGAACTATAGCATGTCTGACAACTTTATTAACAAAAACCTTGAAAAGACCTTTAACGATATGGCTAAAATGGATAAGCGCGTTTCAATTTCTGAAGGTGTTGTAAACGGTGCTGCACAGGTTGACTTTGCAAACGTTTGCCACAACATAGTGCTTACCGATGCTGCTCAGGTAACCTCTAAGGTTAAGTCTTATGCTCCTCAGTTTACAATTGCTGTTAACAAGGCAAATAAGGCAGTTAAATAACTTAGAAAAAAATACACTTTGTTGCTTTGCCGAATAAATCGGCAAAGCAGCCCCCATTAAAAAAAGAGGTGTAGACAATTAATGAACATTAAATTTTTAAATTTAAACACTAAAAAAATTATAAGTGTTTTATGTGCAATAATGGTTGTTATGGCATCATTACCGTTAAGTGCATTGCTTTTAAAGGTTAATGCGGCCGACGGCGCTATTATTGACTTCCAAGGCGAAGATGCAGGCGATATCGTAGCAGGTAACGACAACTTTTCAATCGGCGGTCAGGACAATGAAGACTCCGAATATTTTTACGCAAGTAACGGTACTGAAGAAACCGTAACACTTACTGTTGACGGTTTACAGCTTGAGGCAGGCAAGAAATATACCGTATCTATGGACCTTTATTCATTTGGTATTTCTAAGGATGCCTCGGGTAATGCATTCGGCATTAAGGTTTACGGCGGTGCCGAGGCTTCGGTTGAAGCCTTTGTTGCAAATGAAAAGCTTTCAATTGAAGAATGGACCAGTTATCAGGTTGAATTTACTGCAAAAGAAGGCAGCAATAAGCTTGATTTTTCTGCTTTAAATTCAGCAAGTGCATTAATTGAAGATTTTGCAATTATTGATGAAAGCGGCAAAGCTGTTAAGGTTGATTTAGCCGCAGCTTGTGATGCTTACAACGGTGACGGTACCTTTGCTTACGGTACACTTGCAGCCCTCACAGGCGGCAGCATGAAGCCCACAGGCCCTGCGTTTAACGGCGACCCTAATTATGTAATTTATTTTGACACTTCTATCGACAATAACTTCTGGGTAACCAAAATGGGTATGGATGAGCCCAACCTTCCCGCAGGTAACACCTATACAGTAGAATTTGACGTATATGCGCTTTCAATGGGCAAAAACGTTGTATTTGGTGCAACCACAGCCACTTGGAGTCTCGATACAGCTATTAACGGTACAGGTGGAACACACCAAGTATGGCAAGAAGAACCTTCCGAGCTTAATAAATGGACACATTACTCATTTGAAGTTCCCACAGTAGCTACCTGGAAGGGTGTAATGTTCTATGTTATTAAGGATTCTGTTGACTTTAAGGGTTATATTGATAACCTTACAATTAAGGATGGAACCGGCACTGTAGTTGCTTCTTTTAATCCTACAGAAGCAGACCTTGATAAAACAAGCAACTGTGCAAAGGTTGTTGAATTACCTAAGGAAATCACTGCCAAATCATATCCTGCAATAAAAATGGAATTTGATAATGGTGAGAACTTTAGAACAGATGGATTTGCCGAAGGCGTTTCTATTAGTTTCGATTATTACCTTGTGAAAGGTGAAGTTGAATTACAACCTAATATAGATGGTACGCCTATAAAACTTACCGAGGGCGTTAACAGTGCCACTTTAACTCCCGGTCCTCAAGCATCCTCCTTTAAATTCCTTGCAACAAATGGTAAAGCGGTGCTTTATCTATGGAACATTAAGCTAATGCTTAATGGAAGTCCTATTGAATTTAAGAGCCGTGCAGACCGTACTGACTGTAAATTTGAAGAAATTGTTTTTGCTGATATCCCCGGTGCGCATTATGGTGAAGTAGATAATTCAGGTGACGGCGGTAATAGCGGCAGTGGTAGCAGTGGTTCGGTTGATTTAACTGCACCCGCATATAAAATGACATATGATTCAGGTGAAGCATTCCGCACAAGTTATGATAACAGTAAGGCAAATAACGCTACTATAAAATTTGACTACTATCTCAAAAAAGGTAGAGTTAAAGTTTATGGTTCTAATGATGGAAACGAAGCCGGTTACCTTGAAGCAGGCGTAAATAGTTTCGAATTAAGTGCGACGAAATCTGGTTCGTTTTGGATAGCACAAAGAGATGATGCTGATGAGCTTTACATTTGGAATGTTGAGCTTACACAAGATGGCGCACCTCTTGAATTTAAGAGCTACGAAGGCAGAACAACCTGTGAATTTGAAAAAATTACTGTTGGTGACGTTCCCGATATTGGTAATACTGGCAATAACGGTAGTTCAGGTAGCAATAACGCAAATATTCCTGCAATTAAAATGGAATTTGATAACGGCGAGAACTTCAGAACAGATGGTTATGACGAAGGCGTTTCTATTAGTTTCGATTACTACCTTGAAAAGGGTGAAGTTGAATTACAGCCTAATCAAGACGGTACATCTATAAAATTGACCTCAGGTGTTAACAGTGCCACTTTAACTCCCGGTCCTAAAGCATCCTCCTTTAAATTCCTTGCAACAAATGGTAAAGCGGTGCTTTATGTATGGAACATTAAGCTAATGCTTAATGGAAGTCCTATTGAATTTAAGAGCCGTGCAGACCGTACTGACTGTAAATTTGAAGAAATCACCTATGGTGATATTCCCGGTATGGGCAACAGTGGTGGCTTAACTCCTCAACCTGTTGTTTCAAATTATGCAATTTATATTGATAATTCCGCTAATGAAATTCAGTCAGGTCAGATTTGGTTTAACCTTCTAGGTGCGCCTCAGATGGAACTTACTCCCGGTAAGACCTATACCTTAAAGTTTGATAACTATGCGCTTGTAGAAAGCTATAAGGGTCACTGCTATGTTGGTGTTCATAACACAGGCGGCGGTATTACCGGTCAAAACTGGTGGAATACTTCGGATACGCTTAACGGTTGGGCAACCCAGTCGGTTAACTTTACTCCGACAGGTGATAAAGCCCTTGCTTATCATACCTTATACGTAGGCGCCGGCTTTAAGGGTTATCTTGATAACTTCCGTGTATACGATGGTGATACCGAAGTAGCTCTCTTAACCTTTGATGAAACCAACGAAGGTAAAGAAAGTGGCGGCGCAACTGTTGTTAAGCTTCCTGCTAAGATTGACCCTGATTACGTTCCTTCGGGCAACTTAAGCGGTCTTGAAATTGCAATTTTAAAGGGTAAAGCAGGTAAGGACGGCGCGTCCATTACTCTTGGCGGCGCAAAGAGCCCTCTCACCCTTGAAAGCAACAAGACCTATAAGCTTATTTTTAAATATTATCAGGCTAAGCCCACTGCAAGCGGCGAATTAAACCTCTTTAGCGTTAAGTTTATTGAATCTGCTCTCGGCAAAGCAAACGACGTAACCTGGTTTAAGAAGAACAGCACTGACGGCTGGACCGAGGTTAAGGTAATATTCTCAACAGGTAATATTACAAGCGCAGCAGCCGATTGGTTCCAGCTTACACTTAACCCCAACGCATGGGTATTCTTTGATGATTTTGAGGTTGAAGAAACCGAGGTTGATACCAATAAGGAAGTTAGCAAAATCACCTTTGATCAAAAGGATGATTCCATCTATCCGAAGGTTGAAGTAGAGAATGCCGTATTTGAATGGTCCAGTGAAATGGGCGGTACCTTTAAGGCAGTTAACGCTACCGAATACACTAACGATGCTAAAAACTCTAACCGTCAAATCAGCTTTAAAAACATCAAAATGAAGTCGAATACAAACTATAAGATTTCGATTGATTTTTACCTTGACAGACCCTATAGTGATTACATTGCTGCCTTTGGTTACAGCAAGCGTAATTTGGGTGTTGGTTCAGACAATCATTGGGAATTTATCAATAATGAAACAGTTATTGGTTGGCAAACTATAACCTTTACTGTTACAACAGGTGAGGTTGTTCCCAACGCAACTTATTTCAATTTGGTTTGCTATGACGTTAACGACAGCAGCGAACCCAGAACAATTTGGTTTGATAACTTTACCATTACCGAACAGTACACCATTGAAACCTCGGTTAATGACGATACCCTCGGTACAGCAACCAAGACCTTTGGTGCTCAGGGAGGGGACGACGTAAGAGTAGTTGCAAACGCATTTGAAGGCGCTACCTTCGAAGGTTGGTATGAATACGGCGATTTAGTATCTACCGATGCATACTATCGTTTAAACGACCTTGACGATAACCACAAGCTTGAAGCTAAATTCAGCGGTAAGGCAAAGCCCGGCACAGTTATTGTACAAGGCTTTGAAGATTACGAGCTTGGCGATATCGGCTTCGATTGTTATGAAATCGTTAGCGATTCTAAGAACGTTTTAGAAGGTAATAAGTCACTTCACGTTAAACCCGGTAAGATTATGGAAAGTATTGAAACCAGTATTTTCTTCCCCGTAGTTTCTAATAAGGAATATCAGATGAAGGATGACTACACCTACGACGTATACGTTTGGGTTAAGGGTCCTGAGAAGCCTGAAAACGTTCATTACTATGCATTCCTTGGCGCTAATTCATTTGACCAGTCAGATATGCTTCCTTCAGGCAACTATTGGTCCATTGGTGTTTCAACTAACATTAAGCCCGATGGCAGCAAGGCTGTAGAAGAAAAAGACGGCTGGTACAGATATCTTCTTGGTACTGTTACTAAGGACCATACCGACCGTAACGGCTTTGGCTTCCAAATTTGTAAGTTCCACGCAAACCGTCAGGAAGGCGCTTCAGTCGATGATATTTATATTGACCGTGTTGAAGTTGTAGAACGCACACCCGACTTTGAAAACCTTAAATTTACCGAAAAATTCTTTAACGACGTTTCAAACCCCAACTTTGAAGAAGAAATTACTGATGAAAACTGGGGCCCCTTAACCGACGGCGTAACCGTTGAAAAGATAACCGATAAGGAATTTGACTGGCAGGGTAATTACAACCTTAAGTTTGATGCCGCTGCATCTAACGGTAAGGAATATGTAAGAATTATTCCCCTTTCGAAGCTCAATAAAAACTACACCTTTGCCGCTTGGACCAAGTTATCAAAGGGTAGCGATATTACTGTTGGTCTTTACAGCAACGATAAGTACGTACCGTTTACCGACGTTATGAACGGCGAAACAGGTAAGCTTGCCCTTAAGGATGACGGCAAGTGGAACCGTGTAAACTTCAGCTTTAATTCAGGCGAAAATGAGAATGCTTACCTTGTAATTAAGGGCACCAAGGGCGTTTTAGAGCTTGATATGGTTAACATATTTATTGCAGAACGCGGCTATAAGGTTGACCCCAACACCTATGGTGATTATAAGGTTGCTTTCCAAGAAACCGATCCTATTGCCTTCCCCGACAAGGTTACAACCGAAGAGGTTCTTGTTGAAGAGGGAACCGAAGGCACTAACAATAAGAAGTACCTCATTACAAAGGAATGGGTTGGTCCCAACGTGCTTGTAATTGTACTTTCAATCGTTGGCGGTGTGCTTGCTGCTGCAGCTATTGCAATTGTTCTTATTGTTGTTTTGGCTAAGAAACGCAAGAAGAATTAAAGGAGGTACAAAATAATGACTAAAAAAATTATTGCTTTATGTCTAGCTTTGATTATGGTTTTAAGCGTTGCCGGCTGCGGCAAATACGTTGAAACCAAGGTGGAAGTACCTGCCGATAATACTGAAGCCAAAGACCCCGTATATGAAACACAAACCTTTACCGAAGCCGACCCTGACGTTTTACACCTTAGCGTTAAAAACAACAAGGTAAAAAATAATCAGTGGATGGGCGTTAATGCCATCAATCAGGGCTTTATGTTCTTACCCGATGAATTGGGACGCAACTATACCGACGCTCAAATTGAAGAAGAGCTTAAGAGAATGGACGATATGGACGTTAATATGGTTCGTTCTTATATGGACGCAGGCTATGCATTTACATCACGCAACGGTGATGTAGTTAACTACAACTGGGACAGCGAAAGAATGCAGGCGTTTTACAAGTGGCTTGACGCTATGGAGGAACGCGATATTGAGGTAGCCGTTCAAATGGGTTGGGGTATTGGCTCTATTGCAGGTGCAACCACTCAGGACCATCTCGGTTATACAATCCCTTGGTATGAAAGCGGTAAGCTTAATATCTATTCCGATATAATAGATATGTATACCGATTGGGTAAAGCTCTTTATTGAAGAGGTAATTATTAAGCGCGGTTACGATATTGAATATCTCGTAATGTTTACCGAGCCATACCATGATAAAAGCGGTATGTCAAACGGATACGAAGTATATACCGCTCCCGGTGTAAAGGTTAAGAAGAACGCTTGGGAAGTAAGTGTTGACGTTATCAAAGCAACTGATAAGAAGCTTAAGGACGTTGGCCTTCGTGATATGGTAAAGCTTACAGGACCTCAGTACGGCTTAAGTAAAGAGTTCTATGAAGGTGAAACCTTAGAGGAAGAGCTTAATTGGTGGATTAGCAGAATCGATGATTACATTGACGTTTATACATTCCACTGGTACATTCCAACATGGCCCGGCGCATCTTCCGTTAATTCGGCTGCATCTGCTTATGATGATAACTATGACCTTTGGTTATATTATTTTGAAGAATTTGTAAGAATTATTTCTAAAACCGGAAAGCCTTTCTGGTTTGACGAATGGATGTATGGCGGTAATGCTATTGAAAACCAAAAGACCGACTTCTATGCACAGCAAATTGCTCAAACGGTAGTTGCTGCAATGAATTCGGGAGTTAGCAATTGTATTTATTGGCAGATGTTTGAAACTGTATGGCCCACAAGAAGCGATACAGGCGGCGAATTTAAGGATGGTATTCACATTTTAGGTACCGCACCCTCGCTTTACATAAGCGCAATTCCTTACAAGCTGTTCTACGGTTATTCATTGCTTACTAAGTACGCCGGTCAATTCTCAAATAACAAGGTTTATTATGCCGAAGGCGAAAACGGTGTTTGTCTTTCAATGGTTGAGTATGAAAAGGACGGCAAAAAATATCAAAACGTTATTGTTGTTAATACCACTTCAATGGAACAAAAAATCAGTATTGAATTTGAAAAGCGTATTGGCAAAAATATGTACAGATATTGCTTTGACCCGCTTACCTGTGTTCCTAACACCTCGGCTGAAATGATCGATGCCGATAAGGGCTTTAAAAATGTTGATAAAATCTTACAGGATACTATTCCCGCAGGCTCAATAACAGTTTACTCAACTGTAAGAGATTAAAATTTAAAAGACTATCCCGATGAAAATCGGGATAGTCATTGCTCTATCAATAGGAGAATTATTATGACTAATAAAGAATGGTTTAAAGAAGCAAAATTTGGTATGATGATTCACTGGGGACTTTATTCTCTCCTCGCAGGTGAATATAACGGCCAGCGTTATGACTATAACGATGAGCTCGTTAAGGGCTGGGACCCCGTTGGTGAATGGATTATGCCCCGTTACGAAATTCCGATTAAGGAATATGAAAAATTGGCTCAGGCCTTTAACCCTGTTTTTTTTGATGCTGACGAATGGGTAGCACTTGCAAAAGAAGCAGGTATGAAGTATATTGTAATTACCAGTAAGCATCACGAAGGCTTTGCACTTTTTAAGTCTGAAGCTGACCCCTTCAACGTAGTTGATGCTACACCCTTTAAGCGTGATATTATCAAAGAGCTTGCCGACGCTTGTAAGCGTGCCGATATGAAGTTCGGTCTTTACTATTCACAGGAGCTCGACTGGCACGAGGAGCACGGCGGCGGTTACAACATAACCGAAAAGGACTTAAAGGGCTGCAGATGGTCTAACCATTGGGACTTCCCCGAAGGTGAAAAGGATTATTCCATCTGCTTTGAAAAGAAAATTAAACCTCAGGTTAAAGAAATTTTAACAAAATACGGCGATTTGTGCCTTATTTGGTTTGATACTCCCGGTGTTATTACACCTGAACAGAGTATGGAGCTTTATGATATGGTTAAAAAGTATCAGCCCAATGCTCTCGTTAACTCACGCATCGGTAACGGTGTAGGGGACTACTTCTCTTGCGGAGATAACGAAATCCCCGATGATTATATGACAACCCTTTATGAATCAGCTTGTACCCTTAACGACACTTGGGGCTACAAGAGCTTTGACAACAACTGGAAATCTGCTGAAAGAGTTTTCGAAATTAAGGAACATCTTAACGAACGCGGCATCAACTATCTTTTAAATGTTGGCCCCGACGGTCTTGGCAGAATTCCTGCTCCCACGATTCAGATTTTCAAAAAGCTTGGCGCTTTATTAAGAGAAAAAGAAGCAAATAAGTAAATAATTCTAACAGCATTAAGGAGATATTTTTATGTCAGATATTAAAAAAGTATCTTTAAAAATCAATAACAACAATTGTATTCAAGAGCATTTTTACGGCGCGGGCGGCGTGTATCATGCTTATACCTTCCGCGACGATTATCCCGATAAGCAATATACCGAGGAAGAGCGCAATATCGAGCTTGAGCGTGTTAAAAATATGGAGCTTAAAATTGCCCGCACATATTTTGATCTTTGCGCTTATGAAAACGGCGAATGGAATTGGGAAAATAATGAAATGCAGGCCCTTTATAAATGGCTTGAAAAAATGCAGGAATTTGGCGTAGATGTCGCCCTTAATGCTGCTTGGTGGATTTCGGGTCACATTTTTGCCAATAAGGAATCCCCCTTATATAATGAAAACCCAAAAATTGCCGCAAGAAATTACGGTAACTGGGTAAGCGAGGTTGTTCACCAGCTTATTGAGATTAGAGGTTTTACAAACGTTAAGTATCTCGTTATTTTAACCGAGCCTAACGATGGCTGTTGGACCCTTTCCTGTGAACGCCATGACGAGCTTCCCGATTATAAGGCCTATGAGCTTTGCGCAAGGGCTGTGGACAGGCAGCTTCGTGCTGATGGCCGCCGCAACCTTGTAAAGCTTGTTGGACCCAATACGGGCATCATTGGCGACTGTAACCCCCGTATGCTTGAATGGGCAGTTAAAACTATTGATGACAGTATTGATATCTATTCATCCCACACATATATGGACTATTTCGAAGAAAGCGGTGTTGAACGTGAGGTGTATAACGGCACAGGCTCGTTAATGCTTAACGTTCCCGGATTTAGAGCACAGCAATATGTTAAGCTGGAGCCCAATACTGAATATGAGCTTTCACTTTACGCCAAGGCTGCTGAAGGCAGTAATATTGAAACTTGGGAACGCGGATTTTTGTTTGGCGCTTTTGAAGCAACCGAAATTGAAAATACGCTTATTCAGGCAGGCCTTGAAGGCATAAGCAATTTGACCGAAAACAGTGTTGTGACCGTTCCGCCCGAACAAATCACTTGTGAATGGCAAAAATATGAAATGCGTTTTAATACCTGTGATAAGGACTATGCATATATCGGTATTTATCACGATGTTACGCCAATTTCTGCAACAATGTTTTATGACAGGGTTTCGCTTCGCAAGGTTGGTGCATATAACGAGCTTATTGAAAACGGTAGCTTTGAAGACCGCAACAGTACGGCTTGGTTGGCATTTAAGGGCGGTATAGGCTATACTGACGATAAATTACCGCTTTATACAAATGTTTCAAATATGCTTAAAAGATATACCCGTTGTATTCCCGAAAATAAGGAATTTTGGTTTGATGAATACAACGCCCGTTTTTACGATATGTATACCGATGCAAAGCAGGGCTTAGCCTTGGCTGAAATTCAGGTTGCATTTTTAAATGCAGGTGTAAACTGTAATCTTTTATGGTCACTTTTCGACCAAAGATGGCCCTTCTGTAAGTGGGACGGCTTCGATAATTTTGTTGACGGTGACCACCGTTTTGGCGTTATGCCAAACCTTAAACGAACACATACACCTTATCCCGCTTATTATGCCTTCACGCTTATAAGCAAATATCTTGGAGATAAAAATTCAAAAATATTTGAAGGCGCTGCTTCAGATTCGGTGTGCGCTGCGTGTGTTAAGTCAAGCGACGGCAATTACTGCGTATTGGCGGTTAATCCCGGTGTTGAGGCTCGACAGGTGGATATTTCATTTGAAGCACCAATAAACGCAAAGATCGCTCGCCATCTTTATGATGCAAACAGTATTGTGCCTGATGATAAGGCAGAAATTATTGGTATAGATAAGGTGTTTGATGAGGTTGGTGTTAATTTGACAGACATTTTGCCTGCAAATTCAATGGCAATTTATACCACAAGATTGGACTGATGTAATTATGAAATTTTTATACAATAACACTTTAAATCTTGTTACGGCTCAGGGTGTGCTTTTACAGGATATGCGCTTTTGGGTTAGAGGACAAGGCGGAGAAAAAAATTATTTAAATATTACTGAGGCTAACGATGGTGTGGTTAGCTATTCAAATGAAAACGGTGATATTACCGCGGTTTTAAGCATTGCTTGCAAGGATAATACCGCAGCATTAAAGGTTGATATTGACTATGCGCCCAAGTTGGGTACGACCTGGGGTCAAAATCATCTTGATACTGACAGTGCGGCAGGTATTGATATTGCTTCAATGCCCGAAAGCCTTGGATATATGGCAAACTTTATGCGCTGTGACTATTGGTGCGGAACCAAAATTTTTGATGCTTTGAAGGATATGCCCGTAAGAACACAGGCCCTTCTTGCGAAGCAAAAGGACGGTGGCTATGCATATTTGCTTACCACCTGCGATAATTACTTCAAAAGTAATATAATTGCTGCTGAGGATGGCGGCTGTACCGTGTTTATTTATGCCCGCTTCCCGATTAGTAAGTGCAGTGAGCATATGCTTATAATCGGTCTTGAAAATGACCCCTATAAGCTTCCCGATATTACGGCCGAATATGGCCTTAAGGTTATGAAGAAAAAGGGTAAGGCCAGAAAGGAAAGACGTTACCCCGAAGTATTCGAATATCTTGGTTGGTGTAGCTGGGACGCTTTCCATATGGATGTTACTCACGAAGGTCTTCTTCAAAAAGCGCAAGAATTTAAGGACAAGGGAATTCCTGTTCGTTGGGCAATAATTGATGATATGTGGGCTGAAGTACATAACAACAATATTCCCACAATGCATTCGCGCGAGTTATATAACTTTGAAGCTGACCCTGTACGCTTCCCTAACGGTCTAGCTGCTGCTGTAGGCGACCTTAAGGAACAGTACGGCTTAAAGGTTGGTATTTGGTATCCTACATTGGGCTACTGGAACGGTATTGACCCCGAAGGTCCTATCGCAAGAGAGCATAGTGACCTTTTAACCATAAGTCATAATAACGGACGTCTTATCCCGTCACCCCGTCTTGAAAAGCTGTTCCAGTATTTTAATATGTTTAATAGCTTTTTCAAGGATTGTAATGCCGATTTTGTAAAGGTTGACTGGCAGTCTTGTATACTTCTAAATTATGAACACTTGGCACCTGTAGGCTATATTGCTAAGAATCTTCATACAGCTATTGAAGCAACCGTTGGCGGTAATTTTGACGGTAACCTTATTAACTGTATGGGTATGGGTAACGAAAACTTCTGGAACCGTCCGTTAAGTTTGGTTAACCGTATCAGTGGCGACTTTATGCCAGAGGACCGCAAGTGGTTTGTTCAGCACCTTATTCAGTGTAGCTTTAATGCTTTCACTCAGGGTAGCATTTACACAGGCGACTGGGATATGTGGTGGTCTGATGATGCACAGGGCGTAAAGAATTCAGTTCTTCGCGCTATGAGCGGCGGTCCCGTTTATGTCAGCGACGAGCTTGGCCGAAGCATTAAGGAAAAAATTATGCCTATCGTTTACAGTGACGGTAAAATTATAAGACTTAAGGAATCTGCCCGCCCCGCACCTGAATGCTTGCTTAATGACTGTGAGCATAACGGCAAAATCTTCAAGGTATTCAATAAAACTGAAAATGCAGGTATTGTTGCCGCATTCAACATTGATGAAGAAGAAAAGGCTGTTTCGGGTGAGATTTCAATTGCCGACGTTTACGGAATGGCTGATGAACGCTGTGCAGTTGTTGACTATTTTGCAAAGACAGTTACAGTACTCGAAAAGGGTGAGAAGCTTGATTTAACCCTTAACAATTATGATGACTTCCGTTTGTATTACATAATTCCTTTGAACGAAGCGGTTGTTCCGCTTGGTGTTATGGATAAGTATATGGCACCCGCAACCTTTAACATTTTCGCTGATAAAAAGTGCGTTGTGGAAGAGGGCGGTAAGTTCTGCTTTATAGGCGAGCCCAAAAACGTTTATGTTAACGGTGAAGCTGTCAAAGCCGAAAAAATGGGCGATATGCTTTATGCAGTTAATCTTTCTTGTGATGAAAAGAAGATTATACTTGAATGGGGAAAATAGGTTATGATTAAAATATTAACTGTTGGCAACAGCTTTTCTGAAGATGCTCATGCCTGGATTAAAGAAATTTGCGACGACGGCGGTGTAGATATAATGGCGGTTTGTCCTTATATTGCCGGTTGTAGCTTTAAAAGGCATTGTGACAGGATTGAAAGCGGTTCGGCCGATTACGAAATTATTGTAAACGGCAAGCGTACCGGTCGTTTTGCAACCTTTGATGAGGTGGCACAAATGGAGCAGTGGGATATAATTGCCTTTAATCAGGGCAGTGTTCAGGCAGGAAGGCCGTTTGCATATTTCCCTTATCTTGACATTATGATTAAAAGCTTTTTAAAGTATTCGCCAAATGCAAAGCTTTATATGTATGAAACCTGGGCTTATGAGTTGGACGCTACTCATCCGTATTTTCCGGTTTATAACTGTGACCAAAAGGAAATGTGGCGCAGAACAAGCGATTGTTACAAGATGGCGGCGGACCTTTTAAAAATTCCGATAATACCCGTTGGTGATGTTATTCAGCATTTGCGTGAAAACGTTTCCGAATTTGATTATAAAAACGGCGGAATGAGCTTAAACCGTGACGGTTATCACTTAACCGAACTTTACGGAAGATACGCTGCAGGTCTTACTTTTTATTACTCATTATTCAAGGGTGATTTGTCTAAAATAGATTTTTTACCTTATTGCAATGATATGGTTGCCGATAAGGAAATAATAGAAAAGATTAAAGCAGCAGTTAAAGAGGTTGTTGACAGAATTCCTGAAGAGGACGATCTATAAATTTATGAACGGGAAGTGGCAAAAATGTTAGCGCGCTGGCCAATTGCATATGTTGAAAGCGAAAAGCAAATTGCTATAAATCGTTATGGAACACGGTATGGAATGAATATTCATTCCCATGATTATTTTGAAATGGAATATATAATATCAGGCAAATGCCGACAAAATTTCAAAAGGGTTTCAAACGAGTTTTCGCGAGGCGACGTTGCTTTGTTTAAGGTAGAGTCGCGCCACGAAATTTATGCTTATGATGAGGTTGAAGTATTTCGCGTAGTAATAAAGCCCGATTTTTTACCCAAAATTTATGAGCAATATGCTAGTGAGTTTAAAGCGGAAGCTATTGTTCGTTTGCCGCCTAATGAAATTAGCCGTGTTGAAAATCTTTTGTTTTCTATTGAAAAGGAATTCAATGCACAAAATGAATTTTATATGGAGGCTATAGCCGGCTATTTAGAGGTTTTATTCACCCTGCTTATAAGAATAAACCATATGAATACCAAAAACGAAAAAACCTCATCCACTATCGACTATAAGCTGGTTTTATCGTATATTGAAAAGAATTTGCGAACGGTGACACCCAGCTCGGTAGCGGCATATCTCGGTTATAATTTCCCGTATTTTTCAAAGTCATTCAAAAGGTTTTTCGGTAAAAATTTAAGCGAGTTTATTAACCTTAAAAAGCTGGAAACAGCACAAAAACTGCTTGCCGAAACCGATAAAAGCATTGGCGTTATCGGGGAAGAGGTCGGCTTTAATCATAAAAGCTATTTTCATCGTATTTTTAAAAGGTATTACGGAGTAACACCTGAAGAATACCGAAAATCAAACAGTGATTTAAAAAAGAAATAAAATAATGCACGCGGCTTGGCTTTAGCTAAGCTGCGTGCGTAAAAACTTGAAATTTTTTATGAGTATAGGAGCATTTTTTATGGCGAATTGCAAGGTAATTGTTGATAACGGGTCAAATGTTGCAGCGAGTATGATTAAAAATATACCCGAAAGAAACGGTGCTAAGTGTTTAGAGCTTATGAAATTTCGGGTAAAGGAAAATGCCGCTCTGGATGAAATGAGCGGTGTAACAAAGGTTAGCAATATCGTAACCAATATTACAACTAAGCCTATACGTCTTTCTCATATAAGCTCACTTTACCTGGAAAATGTTGCACCAAATTTTCATAAAAATGATGTGCTCATACATATTTGCAACTTTGCGTGGCAGGGTGAAGCGCAGTGGGCTTGCTTTACACCCTATCAGCTTGGTATTTATCCGGTTGCAAAGCATGCTTTTTCCCATATTGATAAAACAATTTCAAGTGTGGGCAGCTGGTCTACCCACAAGTATTATCCTATTCTAATTATTGAAGATAAAACAGTCGGTAAAGTATGGTATTTCGAAATTGAGGCCAGTGCAAACTGGTCGTTTGAACTGGGAACAGTTGGTAACGACGGTATTTGCGGTTTTAGTGTTGATTGCACAGCCACAAGTGAAAATAATAATGGCTTTTACAGGGTGTTACAGCCTTCTGAAAGCTTTGAAACACCGTCGGTGCTTTACGGTGAAGCACAAAGCTTTGATGATGCCGTATATGCACTTTTAAAATATAAGCGCGCACACGGTAAAAGGCTTAATGAGCTTACCGTTTGCTTTAACGATTATATGAACTGCCTTTGGGCTATGCCAAGCCGCGAAAAGCTTTTGCCGCTTATTGATGCGGCAGCAAATGTCGGTGCAGAGCTTTTTTGCATTGATGACGGCTGGTTTATCCGTAACGGTAACGGGACCGACTTTGGCGACTGGATAGAAAACGATGCCATTTTTGGTGAAGGCGGTCTAAAATCGATTATTGAATATATTAAATCTAAGGGTATGACTCCGGGCATATGGCTGGAGCTTGAAACCGCATTTTGCTATACCTCGGTTTCAAAAATTGCGCCCGATGCAATACTTACCCGTTGCGGCTTGCCGATAGGTGAAGAAAGGCAGTTTTTAAACTTTGGCTGTAAGGCTGTAACCGATTATCTTTACAGTAGGGTTAAGCACCTTTACGATATGGGCATACGCTACATAAAGAACGACTATAATCACAGCACAGGTATTGGCTGTGACGGTGACGGCTCATTTGCGGCTGCGTTAATGGAAAATAACATTAAGTTCTTTGCTTTTATTGACAGACTTATGGCCGATATGCCCGACCTTATTATTGAAAACTGCGGTAGCGGCGCTATGCGTTGTGATAATGCAACGCTACAGCATTTTTATTTGCAAAGTACAAGTGATCAGGAGGATTTTAGAAATAATCCTTCAATCATTCGTGGTATGCAGGCCTTAATGCCAACCGAAAAAATGGGTATTTGGAGCTATCCTTTCCCCGCCACCTATGAGCATCGCCTTAATTTTAATGAGGCTTATGATAAGGCTTATTATGAAAAGATGTCTGACGGTGAGCAAACCGTATTTAATATGGCTTGTGCGTTTTTCGGTATTATGACATTATCCGGCCATATTGAAAAATGTGATGACTATAATTTGTCGCTTATTAAAAAAGCAATTGAGGTTTATAAATCTAACCGCGAATTTTTAATAGATGCCTTGCCTGTATTTATTGGTGAACAGCAAAAGCTTTACACCGAAGGCTATAGCATTCTGGCCTTAAAAGACGGCAATACCTTAAGGCTTGGCATTTTCAAAAACGGTGGAGAAAATTCAATCACCTTCGAAATTCCAAAGGAATTTGTAAACGGTAAAATAAACGAAATTTATCCTTGTATTACGGGTGAAAAAAGTGTATCATTAAACGGTAGTTATGTGTCCTTTGAAACAACAAAGTCGCTTACTGCTGCGGTATATGAAATTACAATATAATGCCGATTTTAACGGAAAGTGTGGAAATTAAAAATGTCAGAATTATTGGAAATTGTTATGATAGTAAGCTTTGGTGCTTCCTGGCCTATGAATGTAATCAAATCATACAAGGCAAGAACTGCTAAGGGAAAAAGCTTGGGCTTTTTATGCCTGATATTCTTTGGCTATATTGCAGGAATAATATCAAAGCTTGTGAATGAAGCGTATATGGCATCTTTTGCGGATAAATGGTATGTTTTATTCTTTTATGTTTTAAATTTAATTATGGTTGGTGCTGATTTGATTCTTTATTTCAGAAACAGAAAGCTGGATAAAAAGCACGACGCATAATTCATATTTGGGAGATGTGTTATGGCAACTAATTGGAACTTTATTTCGGCCACAACCGAATATAACACTCTTGAAAAGGCTGTGCCCGCACCTTATTTGAGAAAAACCTTTATATGCGATGAGGGTAAAGGAAATTTAAAAATAGCCGCTTGCGGTTTTTACGAGCTTTATTTAAACGGTGAAAGAATAACAAAGGGTTATCTTGCACCTTATATCAGCAATACCGATGATTATATTTATTACGATGAATATGAAGTTAAGCTTCAAAACGGAGAAAATGTAATAGCATTATTGCTGGGTAACGGACTTCAAAACAACCCCGGAGGATATATTTGGGATTTCGATAAAGCATCTTTTAGAAGTGCACCCATGGTTGCCGCAATATTAACCTATAAAAATAACGGTATGGAGGAAACGCTCTTAACCGATGAAAGCTTTAAAGCTCATGCTTCACCTATACTGGCGGATGATTACCGTTTTGGCGAAACCTATGATGCAAATCTTGAAATTAAGGGTTGGAATGAAATTGGCTTTGATGATTCCCTTTGGGGCAACGCTATTGCTGTTAAAGCGCCCAAGGGCGAAATCAAGCTTTGCGAAGCCGAGCCGATTATTAAGGAAACCGAAATTAAGCCTGTTGATATTATTAAGGATGAAGACGGCTATATTTATGATTTTGGTATTTCCAATGCGGGTGTTTGCCGCTTGTGTGTTGACGGTATTAAAGGACAAAATATTGTTTTGCGATATACCGACCTTTTGAAAGATGGTAAATTTCAGGTTGCTAATGTTTGGTTCGTGCGCGATTTTTGGGAAAGAGATAAGCATATTGTTCATAAGGATGTTTATGTTTGTAAGGGCAAAAAGGGCGAAAGCTATACCCCAACCTTTACATATCACGGCTTCCGTTATGTAAAGGTTACAGGCATTACCGAAGAACAAGCCACAAAAGACCTTTTAACCTTTGTGGTTTTACATAGTGATTTAAAATCGCGCGGCAGCTTTTACTGCTCAGATGAAACGGTAAATAAGCTTCAGGAAATGACAAGAAGAAGCGATATTTCAAACTTCCATTATTTCCCGACCGATTGTCCCCAACGCGAAAAAAACGGCTGGACTGCCGACGCGGCGCTGTCTGCCGAACAAATGCTGCTTAATTTTAACCCCGAAAACAGCTATAAGGAATGGATGAACAATGTTCGTAAGGCGCAGTCACCTGAGGGTGTAGTCCCCGGTATTATTCCCACTGCGAATTGGGGTTATGATGAATTAAACGGTCCTGCGTGGGACAGTGCGCTGTTCTATTTGCCGTATTTTACCTATATTTACCGCGGCGAAACCGCTATGATTAATGAATCGGCAGAAGCGTTTATAAAATATTTCAAATATTTGGAATCGCGCAAGGAACAAAACGGAGTATTGGATTTTGGGTTGGGTGATTGGTGCCATGTAGGTCGCCATTCTCCCGAAGTAATGCCAAAGGCACCCCGTGCGGTTACCGATAGTATAATTTCAATGGATATTGGCTATAAGGCTTCACTGATGTTTGAAGCGGTTGGCCTTGAGGAATATAAAAATTATGCCGATAAGTTTGCGAGTGATTTAAGAACGGCCATTCGTGAAAATCTTGTTGATTTTGACACTATGACCGTTTCGGGTGAATGTCAGTCAAGTCAGGCAATGGCACTTTATTATGGTGTTTTTGAGCCTGATGAGGAAGAAAAAGCCTTTGAAAAATTGCTCGAATACGTGCGTGAGTTTGATGACCACCTTGATGTAGGTGTGCTTGGCGGAAGGGTGCTGTTCCACGTTTTAAGCAGGTTTGGTTACACCAGTCTTGCATTTAAAATGATAACAAGACCTGATTATCCGTCCTACGGCAACTGGATTGAACGCGGCGCTACAACCCTTTGGGAAAACTTTGACCCCGATTTTGTTGATTCTCCCAATCATCATTTCTGGGGTGATATCAGCGCTTGGTTTTATAAGATTTTGGCCGGTATTGTTGTTAATCCAACCCGCAAAAACGTAAACGAAGTAATAATAAGTCCTCACTTTATTAAAGAGCTTGATTTTGTTAATGCAACACATATTATGCCGCAGGGTGAGGTTGCAGTTTTCTGGCAACGCAAGGATGGCAAAATTGAGGTTAAAATCAACTTGCCGAAGGGTGTCAGCGGTAAATTTGTTGCCAATGGCAATAATACCGAAATAGCTGCAGGCGAAAATAATTTTATCCTTGTGCAGTAATATGGTGATTTGTGATGGAAAAAGAGCGGATTTTGAGTGAAATTACGCAAGTGAGTGACAGGGTTAATAAAATAAGAAAACCGAATTCACTTGTCTTTCCGTTATATTCGGACCTGCATTGCCGTGGTATTGAAGCCGAAAGCACGGCAGGCTTTGTTGAAAGCCTGGGCAATTTGTGTAATGCAATAAACCCGACAGCCGTTATAAATATGGGTGATAATTTTGCTATGCTTGGCAGGGAAAAGCACATCACGAATTCTGAACTTGTGAAAAAGTATAATGAATTACTTGGTGCCGTAAAGCAAGAAATCAATTGCCCGCTTTTACTTATGAACGGTAATCACGATGCAATCGGGACCGATTTTTATAAGGCTGATTTTTGGTTTAATATTGTAAACGGAAAATATGATGACGGCTTGGCACGGCGTGTGGACCGAAAAGGGTATTTTTATGTTGACTTTGATGATGTAAATACAAGACTTGTCTTTATGTCCATACCGCACGATTCGGACCCTTATGCCGAACATCCTACACCTGTTTGGTCTTTTGGCGAAGAACAGCTTGAATGGTTCGGTAAGGATGCACTTAATACCGAATACAAGGTTTTGCTTTTTAGTCATGTTCCGTTTTTTTACAAATATACGGGTGATATGGAAAGTAAGCTGTCGGTTTGGAACGGCGAAAAGGCCGCGCAGTCTTACATAAGCACTTTATGCGGCTGGATAGATGATGCTTCGGCAGCGGCCGAAATTGTTAAGCAAAAAAGCAACGTAATTGCTTGCTTTAGCGGTCATGTGCATATTGATTTTTTGCGTGAACCGTATGAGGTACAAGGTGAGCATATAAATTATTTGCCCTGTAAACAGGTTGTAACACGAAATGCTTTGGGGCATTCGCGTGACGGGTCTGAAAATCTGTTTGAAATGGCAATCGATGTTATGGTTTTTAACCCTGACAGTCAAGAAATTGACCTTATTCGTTTTGGCGACGGTAATGACCGTAAGGTTTTATAAAAAATATTATAGATAAATTCCAAGGAGGAAGTAATATGGCAAAAAATAGATATATTGGTGATTATCCCGTAATAGGTATCCGCCCTGTTGTTGACGGAAGACGCGGACCGATGAGGTTGCGTGAAAGCTTGGAGCCTCAGGTTTGGGCTTTGGCAAACGCTGCTAAAAAATTGTTTGAAGAAAATCTTTTCTATTCCAACGGCGAGCCCGTAAAGGTTGTTATGGCTGATACTACCATCGGTCGTGTGCCTGAAACTGCCGCTTGTGCTGATAAATTTAAAAAAGAGGGTGTAGACATTACCCTTTCTGTAACACCCTGCTGGTGCTACGGCTCTGAAACAATGGATATGGACCCCCACACAATTAAGGGTGTATGGGGCTTTAACGGTACCGAAAGACCCGGCGCAGTTTATCTTGCTGCTGTTTTGGCAGGTCACGCTCAAAAGGGACTTCCTGCATTTGGCATTTACGGTCACGAGGTACAGGATACCGATATGGTTGACACTATTCCCGAGGATGTAAAGGAAAAGCTTTTACGCTTTGGTCGCGCTGCAATTGCAGTTGCTACAATGCGTGGTAAGTCATATCTTCAAATCGGTTCACAGTGCATGGGTATTGCAGGCTCAATTATTGACCAAAGCTTTATGGAAGAATACTTCGGTATGCGTGTTGAATCTGTTGACGAGGTTGAAATTCTTCGCCGTATGGAAGAAGGCATTTATAACGAGGAAGAATACCAAAAGGCACTTGCTTGGACTAAGGAGCATTGCAAAGAGGGCAGAGATGACAACCCCGAAAGCGTTGAATTCTTGGGCGAAACAAGAAAAATTAAGTTTACTCCCGAAGAAAAGGAAAAGCAGTGGGAATTCACTGTTAAAATGTATTGCATAATTAAAGACCTTATGGCCGGCAACAAAAACCTGCCCGAAGGCTTTGAAGAGGAAATGGTTGGCCATAATGCTATTGTCGGCGGCTTCCAGGGTCAGCGCCAGTGGACAGACCATTGGCCCAACTGCGACTATCCCGAAGCACTTTTGAGCTCATCCTTTGACTATGAAGGCGCACGCGAGCCTTATACACTTGCTACCGAAAACGATGTGCTTAACGGTATGGGTATGCTGTTTATGCGATTACTTACTCACCGCGCACAAATCTTTGCTGACGTTCGTACCTATTGGTCACCTGAAGCTACAAAGCGCGTTGCGAATTACGAATTTGAAGGCAAGGCGAAAGAGGCAGGCGGTGTAATTCACCTTTTGAATTCCGGTGCGGCTTGTCTTGATGCAAGTGGTGTATGCACTGATGAAAATGGCAATGCTACCATGAAAAAATGGTGGGAGGTAACCGACGAGGATATTAAGAAGATGACCGATGCTACCGTTTGGTGCGAGGCAGGCTTCGATAACTTCCGTGGCGGCGGCTTCTCAAGTCACTTTACCACCAAATCAGAAATGCCCTGCACTATGATTAGACTTAATCTTGTAAAGGGTCTTGGACCTGTTTTGCAAATTGCTGAAGGCTGGACAGTTAACCTTCCTGATGATGTGTCTGCTACACTTATGGAAAGAACCAACCCCACCTGGCCTTGCACTTGGTTTGCTCCCCGTACCGACGGTAAGGAAGGCAGTCCCTTTAAAACCGCTTATGATGTAATGAATAACTGGGGCGCTAACCACGGCGCAATTTCTTACGGTCATATCGGCGCTGACTTAATTACAATGTGCTCAATGCTCAGAATTCCTGTTTGTATGCACAATGTACCTGAAGATGACATATTCCGTCCTGCTTGCTGGAATGCATTCGGTATGGATAAGGAAGGTCAGGATTACCGTGCTTGCCAGACATATGGACCCCAATTTAAGAAATAAGGTGAAGTAAAATGAAATATATGGAAATCAGAGAACAGATATGTGATGTATGCCATAAAATGTGGCAGTTAGGTTGGGTTGCAGCTAACGACGGTAACGTTTCTGTAAAGCTGCCCGACGGTAATTATATGGCAACTCCTACAGGTATTTCGAAAAGCTTTATAACTCCCGAAAAGCTTGTTATTATTAACGAAAACGGCGAGGTTTTAGACGGTGCGCCCTACAAGCCCTCTAGCGAAATAAAAATGCACCTTCGTTGCTATAAGGAAAGGGAGGACGTTGGCGCAGTTGTTCACGCACATCCACCCACAGCTACAGGCTATGCGGTTGCAGGCAAAGCATTGGATGAATATTCAATGATAGAAACCGTTATTGCTATCGGTTCAATTCCGCTTACCCCCTACGGTACCCCTTCAACAAATGAAGTGCCCGATGCAATTGCACCCTACCTTAAGGAGCATGATGTATTCTTGCTTCAAAACCACGGTGCACTTACAGTTGGTTGCGATTTAATTACCGCATATTACCGTATGGAAACCTTGGAACTTTTTGCAAAAATTTCTCTCACCGCACATCTTTTGGGCGGCGCACAGGAAATTGAAAAGCCCCAAATTGACAAGCTTTTATATCTTCGTGAAAATTATTATGGTGTAACGGGTAAGCATCCCGGTTATAAGCATTACAACGAAGAAAAATAATAAGCATATAGTCAGTAAAATGTGTTATTGAAGATTTTGGAAGGAGATTATAATGCCATTTAAGTATAAATGGAATATTAACGATTATGATTTTTCACCTTCCGGTGTAAGCTTTACCGCCGAAGACAAGGCCTTGCAGGGAGTTTTGGAGGATTGCGAAGCTCTCTGCAAGGAAAACATAAAAACCTTTGCCGATTATGACGTTTTGATTGAAGGCGCTAAATATAACGGTGTTTGGCTTGAAACTCAGCCATTAGGCGGTGAAATGTACGCAAAACGCAGTATTGAAACCGCTTTGGCTAATATCCTTATATTTTTCAGATATCAGCGTCGTGACGGTAAAATTCCGGGTATGATTTCTTATCGAGATCCTTGGTCGGGTCTGGTTGCGCATTACGATTGGATGCAGGGCTGCTTCTTGCCGTATCCTGCGCTTAAGCTTTATTACCTTATAGGCGAGGATAAGGATTATTTGAATATGCTTTATAACGCCCTTAAGGATTTTGACGGTTATCTTTGGGCATATCGTGACAGTACAGGTAATGGTTGCTTGGAAAACTGGTGCATTTGGGACGTTGGCGAGGATAATAGCACCGTATATATGCTTAACGGACTTAAAATGCCCGAGCACGGTGCTTGGGGAAAATCAACTCCTCCGACCGATTATATGAATATGCCCTATAAATCACCGCAATATATGGGTTATTCCTACGCTTGCCGCAAGGTTTTGGCTGAAATTTCAAGGATTTTGGACAACGGAATGGCTGAAAAATGGGAAGAACGTGCAAAGCTTGTGCAAACACGCGCTGAGGAAGTTTTGTGGGATAAGGAAAAGCACGCATTTTATCTTATCGATAAAAACGGGGAAGTGATTCCCGCGCTAACACAGGAAAATATTAAGTGTATGTATTGCGGACTTATGACACAAGAGATGGCTGACTGTTTTATTAAAGAACATCTTTTAAACGAAGAAGAGTTTTGGACACCGTATCCCGTTCCTGCAATTGCGGCTAACGATAAATACTTTCATCTGAATAGCAAGCATTCAAACTGTGTGGAAGAACTTGAAAAAACGGGTATAGAAGCACACGGTATTGATGATAATTCTTGGTCGGGTCCTATAAACGGTCTTGTATGGCAAAGATGTATAGAAGCGCTTATCAATTACGGCTACCATGCTGAAGTAGTGAAGATTGGTAAAAAGCTTTTGGCTATTCTTAAAAAGCATCGCAAGTACGTTCAAAATTATAATCCCTTTACAGGCAACCCCGCAAACGGTATGGACGGTTATGGTCCTACAATGCTTTCAGCACTTGAATATATAAGTATGCTTTGCGGTGTTAATATTAGTTGTAAAAAGGTTAACTGGAGTACCGCTACCGAAATGGGTGCGTTTGAATATACACAAAATATGTACGGTAAGGCGTACAAGCTTGTGTCTGACGGTAAGGAAGTAACGGCTTATATTGATTCTAAGAAAATCTTTACTGCTTCTGTCGGCGCAAGAATTATAACCGATTTAGACGGAAAATTATTATCTGTTTGGGGTATTGCTGAAAACGGTATTGTTTTTACTATTGCTTATGAAGATAAAAAAATAGAAAAGCAGCTTTTGCCGAATGATTGTATTAAGGAGTTCTAATATGGCAAATTTAGGTTATTTTAATAACGATATTAAAGAATATAAAATTACTGAAATGCGTCCCCGCAGACCGCTTAAAAACTTTTTGTGGAACGAACAATTTATTTTGATTTTAGACCATTTCGGTTTTGGTGAAAGCTTCAGGTATATTACTCCCGAGGAACGCCGTTTTGTTGTTAATGATGGTGATGCGGGTCGTGTAATTTACATAAAGGACCGTGAAAGTGGCGAATTTTATGACGCTAACCGCAACTACCTTAACAAGCCATTTGAAAAATACGAATGTAATGTTGGTATCGGATATCAGCAAATTGTAAGCGAATATAAGGGCGTTGAAGTTAAGTTTACCCTTACCGTTCCAACCGAAGGCTTTGCTGAGCTTTGGAAAATTGAGGTTAAGAATAATACCGACAAATTAAAGAAAATAGATTTGGTGCCTTATTGCCGTCCCGCTGTTAATGTTACGAGTCATTTGGCTTACGGCAGGGCTGATTATAACACTGATTTGGACGGTTTATATTTCCTTCACGATGCTTATAACATAATTCATAATTATGTAAGCGTTTTTATGAAGGCGACATTAACACCCGATTCTTATGATATAAGTGATATTAACTTTAAGGGTGTTTACAACAGCCCTTCAGATCCTGTTGCGCTTTATAACGATGAGCTTTCAAACAAGGGCTCGGCCTTTGATCCAAATTACTGCGGTGCTATGCAGTTTAAGCTTGATTTGGCAGCAAATGAAGAAAAAACCGTTTATATCGCTTTGGGTATGGCAACCGATTTAGAGGATGCAAAAAAATCCTGCGATATTTATTTAAAGCCCGGCTTTTTTGAAGAATCCATCGCAAAGGTTAAAAGCGATGCCGATAAAATGGATGGCCTTTACCTGCTTAATTCACCCGATGAATATATTAACACAATGGTTAATATTTGGCTTAAGCGTCAAATATCTCTCGGTAAAACATGGGGCCGTGTTTATAATAAGGGCTTCCGTGATATTATGCAGGACACTGCAGGCCTTTCAGCCTTTGATGGAAAATTTGCAAGAGAAAAAATTATGGTTTGTCTTGCAACACAGCGCCCCAACGGTAACCCGATGCGTTCCTTCGCACCCATTGACCGCGATCCTTATTACGACGGTGCAGTTTGGACACCTGAAGCGGTTTTGGCTTATCTTAACGAAACGGGTGATTTAACCGTTTTGGATGAGGATGTGCCTTATTTTGAATGTGATGAACACGGTACTGTTTTTGAGCATATGTATCGCGGTCTTCGCTTCCTTTTGGACAACCGCGGCGAGCATAATATGGTATTATGGGGCGGCGGCGACTGGAATGACTCTATAAACAATGCGGGCAATCAGCTTAAGGGTGAAAGCGCTTGGCTTAGTATTGCAACCGTTAAGGCGGTTAAGGAATTTTGCCGCATTTGTGAAATAATGGGCGGTAAGGATGACCTTATTGCAAAGCTTCTTGAAGAAAGAGCAGTACTAAAAGAGGCTATTTTAAAGCACGCCTTCGAAGGCGACCAGTTTATTTACGGTATAAATGACTGGGGCGAAAAGGTTGGCTCGCACGAAAGCTATCAGGGTAAGACCTATCTTAACGCTCAGACCTGGGCGGTTTTGGCAGAAATGCTTGATGAAGAGGGTCTTAATAAAATAATGCAAACTGTTGAGGATAAGCTAAAGTGCGATTTTGGCTATGTTCAGTGCGCACCTGCTTACAGCGAAAGCGATTTACATATCGGCCGTATGGCTTACTTTATTCCCGGCGGTTATGAAAACGGTTCGGTTTATAATCACGGCGTTGCCTTTAAAATTGCGGCAGATTGTCTTCTCGGTAAAGCCGATACCGCTTATGAAAGCCTTATGATGATGCGTTACGATAATCCCAAAAACGCAAATTCAGGTGTTGAGCCTTATGTTATAACCAATATGTATTTCGGTCCTCAAGAAAAGTACCGTCCGGGCTTCTCATTCTATGCTTGGTTTACGGGTGCGGCAGTTTGGGTTTACCGTGATATTACTGAATTTATTCTTGGCGTAAAGGGCGAATATACAGGGCTTCAAATTAATCCCTGCCTGCCTTCATGCTGGGATAATGTATTTGTTTCCCGTGTTTATAGAAATGCAAGGTACAACATCACCTATAAACGCACAGGCAGCTATAAGCTTATGGTTGACGGCAAGGAAATTGACGGCAATATTGCACCGATTTTTCCTGAGGGAACGGAACATACTGTTGTTTGCGAATTTTAATAAGAGGTTTATTTATGTTTGAAAAGACCAAAAGTTTATGTAATTCATTTTTAGATATGGGTGTTCCCGGGTTTGATCTTGCTGTTTATAAGGGCGGGGAATGTATTCTCCGCCACTTTAACGGGTATAGTGACCTTGAAAACAAGGTTGAAATTAACGGTAAGGAAAGGTATAATATTTATTCCTGCTCAAAGCCGATTACCTGCACTGCGGCATTGCAGCTGTGGGAAAAGGGCCTGTTTTCGCTTGAAGATAAGCTTTCGGACTATATGCCCGAATTTGAAAATATGACCGTAGAAACTGATGATGGCATTAAAAATGCAGAAAAACCAATACTAATAAAGCATTTGTTTGAAATGACTTCGGGTCTTTCTTATGCGCTTGATTCCCCCTCACTTATGAAATGCAGGGAAGAAACAAAGGGGATTTGTAAAACCCGCGAAGCTATAAGATATGCCGCAAAAGAACCGTTATGTTATGAACCCGGCGACAGATGGCAATACAGTATGTCGCACGACGTTTTGGCGGCATTAGTTGAAGTGCTTTCGGGCGAAAAGTTTGAAACATACGTTAAAAAGAACATTTTTGATGTTGTGGGTATGAATGATTCAACCTTTTTACTTCCCGACAGTGAGCTTGAAACAATTGCCGAGCAATATAAATTTGAGGACGGAAAGCCAATCAATATAGGAAAACCGATTATGCCCTTTTTTAAGCTCGGCAGTGAATATGCTTCCGGCGGGGCAGGCGGTATTTCAACGGTAGATGATTGTATCAAGTTTTTGGAAGGTTTGCGCACAGGCAAGTTTTTAAAACCTGAAACCTTAAAATTAATGACCACCGACCGTTTAACCGAAAAGCAGAAAAGTACATACTGGACAAAGGAAACCCACGGCTATGGCCTTGGTGTTCGTTGTGACGGCGGTATTGGTAATAATAAGGATTTCGGCTGGGGCGGTGCGGCAGGTGCTTATATGGCGGTCGACCTTGAGAATGAAATTTCAATTTATTACGGTTGTCATTTGCATTCTTCACCGGGGCAGGGTCCGCGTTCCTTGCTTTACAGACTTATTATAGCCGAGCTTTTTGATAACGGCGATTTTGAGAATATTGAAAACGAAATGAAAAACTTGTATGACTACAATTTGACTTATTGAGGTGAATGGATTGAGGCTTGCAGAAATTTTTGGCGATAATATGGTGCTTCAGCGCGATAAGCAAATTTGCCTTTTTGGTGACGGAAAAGGACAACTAACCGTCGAATTTTGCGGTAAAAGTTATAATTTTGTTTCAAACAAAGAAAAATTCTGCTTTTATCTTCCGTCCTTTAAAGCCGGTGGACCTTATGATATGAAGGTCATAATTGATGGTGAAGAAAGCATAATAAAAAATATACTTATTGGTGATGTTTATATTGCGGCAGGCCAGTCTAATATAGAATTTCTTTTAAAAGAAACTGCCGATATTGAATACATCGATAATGAAAATATTCGTTTCTTTACCGAACCTAACAGTGTTGACGAGGAAAATAAGCCTATACATAATTCACCCGACTGGATTATTTGTAAAAACAAGGCCGCAAATAATTTTTCGGCAATAGGTTATTATTTTGCAAACGAATTGCAAAAGTATACGGGTGTTCCCGTGGGGGTTATTTCTTGCTCAAAGGGTGCCTCCCGTGTGGATGCATGGACCGCTGCGGAATATGTTAACACCGAGCATTATCAAGAAATGCAAAAAATCCGTCACAATGATTATAATTATTATAAGTTTAATCACAATTCGTGGCTTTACGAAAATAAACTGTTAAATATTGTACCGTATGCAAATTCGGGCGTTTTATGGTATCAGGGTGAAAGTAATCGCGGTAATATTGAAAGCGCTTTCTACGCCGAAATGCTTGAAATTATGATAAATAACTGGCGCAAAATTTGGAATGATAATTTACCGTTTTACTGTGTTCAGCTTATGCCGTATAATGAAAGTGCAGATGTTGCTGATTGGGCAACTATCAGAAGTCAGCAAGAGCGTGTATCCAAAACGGTTGCTAATACATATCTTGTCACCCTTGTTGATACGGGTGAAAGTGAGCTTATACATCCGTTAAAGAAGAAAAAAGTGGCATACGGGCTTGCAAATGCAGTTAAAAGCGTTCAGTTTGATGAAAAAATTGAATATTGCGGCCCAATTTTAGATGATTTTAAGTGTGGTAAAAATAGCGTTGAGCTCGTTTTTTCACACGCAGACGGTTTACACATAAAGGGAAGTGAGCTTCTTGATTTGTGCGTTTGTGCTAATGATGTTCCGCTTACCGTAAGTGTAGAAATTAAGGAAAATTGCTTAAAGCTTTCGTGGCAGGGCAATGCTTTGCCAACAGTAATAGCTTTAGGCTACAATAATGCGCCAAAGCATAATTTGTATAACGGTGCAGGCTATCTTGCTTCACCATTTCAGCTAAGGCTTAATTAGCCTTAAGGATATTAAAGGAGGAGTTTATTTGTATTATTTAGCAATAGACATAGGTGCTTCAAGCGGTCGACATATTTTAGGTGAAATGAAAAACGGTCGCCTTGAAACAACTGAAGTATACCGTTTTGAAAACGGCTTTAAGGAGCAAAACGGAACACTTATTTGGGACATTGAAAAGCTGACAAGTGATGTTGTAAACGGTATTGCCGAATGTAAAAAGCTGGGTAAAATACCTGAAACGGTTGCAATTGACACCTGGGGCGTTGACTATGTGCTGTTTGATAATGAGAATAAGGAAATTTTGCCCTGTGTCTCATACCGTGACTCTCGCACAGCAGCCGCTGTTAATGAGGTTTTTGCGGTAATCCCTAAGGAAGAGCTTTACGCTAAAACAGGCATTCAAACCCAAGCCTATAATACAATATTCCAGCTTTGGTGCGATAAAAAGTCGGGCAAGCTTCAAAACGCAACCAGACTTCTTATGATGCCCGAATACCTTTCATACCGCTTAACAGGTGTTATGAAAAATGAGTATACAAATGCCTCCACAACAGGCCTTGTTAATGCTGAAAATAAGGTTATAGATAAAGAAATTTGCGCGAGACTTGGCATAAATGCAGAAATTTTTGGTGAGCTTAATTTGCCCAGTACATATATCGGTAGCTTTACCGAAGAAATCAAGGAAAAGGTTGGCTTTGATGCAAAGGTTATCTTCTGCCCCAGCCACGACACCGCATCAGCCGTTGCGGCTTGTCCGGTTGATGAAAATTCGGTTTTCATTTCTTCGGGTACTTGGAGCCTTGTTGGCACCGAAAACCTTTATCCCGTTACTACACCCGCAGCAATGGAAGCAAACTTTTCTAACGAGGGTGGCATAAACTACCGTTTCCGCTTCCTTAAAAATATTATGGGCATGTGGCTTTTCCAAAACATTCGTAAAAATTTGGATAAGAAGTTTACCTATGATGAAATGATGCAAATGGCAATGGAAAGCAGCTACGATAAGCTTATTGACCCCACTGATGACTGCTTCTTAGCGCCTGAAAATATGGTGGAGGCAATCAGAGCTTACCTCGGTGAGTCCGAGCTTCCTATTGGTGATGTGCTTAAGAGTGTATATATTTCACTTGCGACAAGCTATAAAAATACCGTTGAGGAAATTGAACAGGTTGCAGGTAAAAAGGTTAACCGCGTGGCTATCGTTGGTGGTGGCAGTAAGGATGCGTACCTTAATAAGCTTACCAAAGAATATACCGGCAGACGCGTTACCGTTGGCCCAACCGAAGGTACAGCAATCGGTAACCTTATAGCACAGCTTATGTATGTGAATAAGGATATTGATTTAAGCTCAGCAAGAGAAATTGTTATCAATACTTTTGATATTCAGGAGGTAGAGTAATGTCAAGATATTTAGAAGCAAAAGAAATTTACGCAAAGTGGGGAGTAGACACCGATAAGGCAATCGAAACCTTAAAATCAGTACCTGTTGCCCTTCATTGCTGGCAGGGCGATGACGTTCGCGGCTTTGACCAAAAGGTTGACGCACTTTCAGGCGGTATTCAAACCACAGGTAACTACCCCGGCAGAGCAAGAACACCCGAAGAGCTAATGGCTGATATTGATATGGTATTAAAGCTTTGCCCCGGTACCAAAAAGCTTAATCTTCACGCTTGCTATGCTATTTTTGATGATGAAAACGGCGGCTGGGTTGACAGAGATAAAATTGAACCCAAGCACTTTAAAAAGTGGGTAGATTTTTGTAAAGCACGCGGTCTTGGCTGTGACTTTAACCCTACCTTCTTCTCACACCCCAAGTGTGACCCCTTAACCCTTTCTTCGCCTAACGAAGAAACAAGAAAGTTCTGGATTGAACACGGCAAGGCTTGTATCAGAATTTCACAGTACCTAGCAGAAGAGCTCAACTGTGAATGTGTAATGAACATTTGGACAGGCGACGGCTTTAAGGATATTCCTGCTGACAGAATGGGTCCCCGTGTTCGTTATAAGGAAGCGATTGATGAAATTCTTTCTGAACCGTTCGATTTTAACAAGGTTAAACCCTGTGTTGAATCTAAGGTATTCGGTATCGGTGTTGAAGCCTATACCGTAGGCAGCGCTGAATTCTCACTTTCTTATGCTGCTATGAATAATGATAAGTGCATTCCTCTTATGGATAACGGTCATTATCATCCTACTGAAGTTGTGTCGGACAAAATTCCCGCTTTACTTGCATTCTTCCCCGAAATTGCGCTTCACGTAACCCGTCCTATTCGTTGGGATAGTGATCACGTTGTGCTTTTGGATGATGAAACCAAGGAAATTGCTAAGGAAATTGTACGCTGTGGCGGCTTGAGGGGCAGTGTTAAGATTGCGCTTGACTACTTTGATGCATCAATTAACCGTGTATCCGCTTGGACAGTTGGTTTCAGAAACTTCCAAAAAGCAATGCTTATGGCGCTTTTAACACCTGATATGACCGATCTTCAAAATGCAAATAACTGGACCGAGCTTATGGTTAAGCAGGAAGAGGTTAAAACATTACCCTTTGGCGATGTTTGGGCTGAATACTGCAAGACCTGCGGCGCTCCTGTAGACGGCGAATGGTTTGGTAAAGTTAAAGAATATGAAGCAGAAATTTTAAAGGAGAGAAACTAAAATGAAGGATATTTTAACCGCACCCTTTGTGCAAGAAATGATGAAAACAACCGCTAATATGTACCGTCTTGGTTGGGACGAACGCAACGGCGGTAACATTAGCTATATGCTTGAAACCGAAGAGGTTGCCGAATATCTTGATCTCGATAACGTTATTCGCACCATTCCTACCGGCTTTGACGCTACTGACCTTATTGGTAAAATCTTTATTGTAACAGGTACAGGCAAATACTTCAAAAACGTTGAATTTGACCCCGAAACTAACCTTGGCATTATTCGTATTGCAAAGGATGGCACAACTGCAGAACTTTTGTGGGGCTATAAGGATGGTGGCCGTTTTACAAGTGAACTTCCTGCCCATCTTATGAGCCATATGACACGTCTTAAGAAGGACCCCAACCACCGTGTTGTAATGCATACACACCCCACAGCAACCCTTGCTATGACCCATATTCACGAGCTTGATGATAAAAAGTTCACCCACACCATTTGGGAAATGTGCACCGAATGCATTGTTGTTTTCCCTGACGGTATCGGCGTGCTTCCTTGGATGGTTTGCGGCAATAATGAAATCGGTATTGCTACCGCTAAAAAGATGGAGGAATACCGCCTTGTAGTTTGGGGCCTTCACGGTATCTATGGCGCAGGTAAGGATATGGACGAAACCTTCGGCCTTATTGAAACCGTTGAAAAGGCTGCACAGCTTTATATGATGATTGCACATTTGCCTCATACCAATACTATCCGCGATGAAGAACTCAAAGCTGTTGCAGATGCTTTCGGTCTTGAGTATAGAAAAGACTTTTTAAATCTGTAAGGTTAAATGATATGAACAAATATCCGTTATTATTAAAGCCTGTAATAAAGGACTATATTTGGGGCGGAACCCGCCTTAAAACCGATTATGGCTTTGAAACCGATAAAACCATCGCCGCTGAGGGCTGGATGCTGTCAGCCCATAAGGACGGCACAAATATAGTGGTTAACGGTGAATACGCAGGCGAAAGCTTTCAGGATGTTTTAAAGCTTTGGGGATGTAATGAAACATTTCCAATACTTATAAAGCTTATTGACGCTAAGGATAGACTTTCGGTGCAGGTACACCCCAGTAACCAATACGCCCTTGAAAACGAGGGAGAATTCGGCAAAACTGAAATGTGGTATATTGTTGACTGTGAAGAAGGTGCCAAGCTGGCGTACGGCTTTAATAAAGAAATCAGCAAGGCTGAATTTGAACAGCGCATAAAGGAAAACACACTTGATGCCGTTATAAATTATGTTCCTGTTAAGAAGGGCGATGTTTTCTTTATTGAGGCAGGCACGCTGCACGCAATAGGTGCGGGAATACTTATTGCCGAAATACAGCAAAATTCAAATACCACCTACCGCGTGTCTGACTATGGCCGCCTTGGTGCTGACGGTAAGCCCCGCGAATTGCATATTGAAAAAGCTTTGGATGTAACCGTTACTGCGCCCCCTAAAATGCCTTACGGTAATGTGGGCGAGGTGTGCACTTACCCCTACGGTACCGAGCGTGCACTTGGCAAATGCGAATATTTTGACACTAAAAAGCTAGATTTAAAAGGTGCTAAAGCCTTTGAAAACGGCGGTGTATCGCTTTTAATTTTAAGCGGTGATGCGGTAATTAAATACCAAAACGGTGAATTTGCCGTACATAAGGGTGACAGTGTTTTTGTTCCCGAAGAATGCGAAGCAAGTGTAATCGGTAATGCCGAAATAATTGAAACTTTATATTAAAAAAACGACCACCGATTGGGAGACACTTCGTAAGGAAGTGTTCTCCCAATTTTCTTTTTATATAAAAATTGACACTTTCTGTTCGAAAGTGTCATAGTGGGTTACATATTTTAAAATAATACCTATCTCAAAGAAAAAACAAGTGATATTAAAACCTATTAGTTTTAGTGATATTTTATTCGCACCAAAACTCGCGAAGCGAATAACACTCGGCGGTGGCCGAATATCACTGCGAAGCAATAAAACTCGCCTTGGGCGAATAAAACTGAGGCGCACTTCCTTGCGGAGTGCGCCTCTTTGGTGGTCGTTTAGTTTATATGAGCTTATTTTTTGCTGAAAATTTTGTTAAGAATAACGGTAATAAGAATTATTATACCAATAACGATAAATATTGCAATCATACCTGAAAGCATATATTTAAGATTGTCAACAAAAGCCATGGGGTTAAATGTGCTGAAAATACTTTTAGCAATATATAAATTGTTTAACATAATTTTACCCCCTTATTTCATAAAAAAGCTTAGGATAAGACCGCCGGCAATAACCGATGCAATCTGACCTGAAACATTAACGCCGATAGACTGCATAAGCAGGAAGTTTTGCGGGTCTTCCTTAAGACCAAGCTTGTGAACAACACGACCTGACATTGGGAAGGCCGAAATACCTGCAGCACCAATCATGGGGTTTATCTTCTTGCCCTTGGGTAAGAAAAGGTTTATAAACTTTGCAAACATTACACCGCCTGCAGTGTCGAAAATGAAGGCGAAAAGACCAAGACCTAAAATGAGAAGTGTATTAACATTAAGGAACTTGGAAGCTTCCATTTGGCAAGCAATTGTAATGCCAAGGAAGATTGTAATAAGGTTTGCGAGAACCTTTTGTGCAGTGTCAGAAAGGGAGTTAAGCACACCACATTCACGGATAAGGTTACCGAACATTAAGAAACCGATAAGGGAAACCGATTCGGGAGCAACTACACCTGCAACAACCGTAATAACAATGGGGAACAAAATTTTGGTAAGCTTAGAAACCTGCTTTTGTTCGTAAGGCATACGGATAAGGCGTTCCTTCTTGGTGGTTAAAAGCTTGATAACAGGGGGCTGAATAATGGGAACAAGCGCCATATAAGAATATGCCGCAACCATAATTGCACCCGTAATATCGTTATCAGCGCCTAAAAGCTTGTTGGCAACAACAATAGCTGTAGGGCCGTCAGCCGCACCGATAATACCGATAGATGCTGCTTCGTTTGTGGTAAAGAACATTGATGCCATACAGAAGGTGAAGAAAATACCAAACTGTGCTGCGGCACCAAAAATCATAAGCTTGGGGTTTGTAAGCAGGGGGCCAAAGTCAATCATCGCGCCTATACCGATAAACAATATAAGCGGGAATAGTTCGTTTGCAATACCTGCGTTAAACAGTGTGGTTAAGGCACCCTCGCTAATAACCTCGCCCGTTTCGGCAAAGCGGGTAATAGCACCCGAAGACGGAATATTAACCAAAATTGTACCAAAGCCCATGGGGAGCAGCAGTGTGGGTTCCATATCGTGTCGGATAGCGAGATAAATAAGCACACCGCCTATAGCCCACATTGCAAGGTACTTCCAGCCGCCTGCTTCGACAAAAGCCGAAAGATTTTCAACCAGGAAGCTGAGCTCTTTCAAAATGTCCATTAAAAAGTCCATTTCCTCAAACCTTTCTTTTGTTTTTGGTGGCAAAATCGCAAATTGCCGAATTTTGCCTTTTATCATTATTATAATATCATAGGCAAACCTAAATTTCAATAACTGTTTATAAAATAACAAGTCAAAATTATTAAGCAAATATGACAGAATTGTTAAAAAAATTGGTAAAAGTTGATTTTGTGGGATATGTATGGTATAATATGGTTAACTTTGGAACAATTTAATCTTATAAGATTGGAGATAATTATGGAAGATAAGGATTTGTTTAGTTACGCCAATTCAAATGACGTAGTTGACGAAGGCGAAGCCAGCTTTGACCTTAACGCTTTTTCTTCTAAAAATATTGAAGAAGAAGCCGAAAAGCCAAGGAAGCGGGCAAGTAAAAAACAAAAAATTATTAAAACAATTTTAATTTGTTTTTTGGTTTGCGTTATCGGTGCCTGTACTGTGCTTGGCGGCGCGCTTTTGTATGTTTTTACAATGGTTGACGGCACTATGGAGGAGGACCTTAACGACCTTACTTTAAACCTTACAACCACCGTTTATGTTGAAAATGATAAGGGTGAATATGAGGAATATACCCGCCTTCACGGTATGTATAATCGTTTGTGGATTGACTATGATGAAGAGGCCGCAAAAAATAATGAGGTTGGCTACACGGGTATTCCGCAACGCCTGGCAAATGCTTTTATTGCTGTCGAGGACCAACGCTTTGAAACCCACTTTGGTGTTGACTGGAAGCGTACCACAGGTGCGGTTATTAACGAATTTATTCCGATTTATTCTTCCCGTCAGGGTGGTTCCACAATTACTCAGCAGCTTGTTAAAAACCTTACAGGTGATGATGACAAAACCAAAATGCGCAAGGTACGTGAAATTATGCGCGCAAGGTATTTGGAAAGCAAATACACCAAGGATGTAATTTTGGAATGTTATCTTAACACTATTGCAATGGGTCACGGCACCTACGGTGTGCAGGTTGCCGCCGATTATTATTTTGATAAAGAGGTAAGCGAGCTTACAATTGCTGAATGTGCAACACTTGCTTCAATTCCCAAAAGTCCGACTAATTACGCACCCGACACTAACCCCGAAGCAAACCAAAAGCGTCGTAAAATAGTTCTTGGTCTTATGAAGGAGCAAAAGCTCATTACCGAGGCTGAATATAACGAAGCAATAAACGAGGATGTAAAAATTGTTGCTAATAAGGATGCAACCGCAAACGACGATATAAATTCCTACTTTATTGATGCGCTTATTACTGACGTTTCGCAGGATTTGGCTGAAAAATACGGTTATGATATTGCACACGCCGAACGTCTTTTCTATAATGGTGGCTATAAGATTTATGCAACCGTTGATACTAAAATGCAGGCAATTGCCGAAAAGTATTATCTTGAAGCAGCTTCGGTTGCAAAAAAGAGCAGCAAGGGCGACCCGCTTTTAGGTGCAATGACCATTTTAAATTACAGAGGTCAGGTTAAGGCGCTTATTGGTAATATTGGTGAAAAGACCGATAACCGTGGCTTTAACAATGCAATTGATGCTGTGCGTCAGCCCGGTTCTACAATGAAGCCTATGGCTGTTTATGCCCCTGCAATTGAAAATAATTTAATTAACTATTCAACCCTTTTAAACGACGTTAAGGCTTCATACGGCAAGTGGACCCCCGGTAACCACGACGGCAAATACCGCGGTAACATTACGGCCCGCGAAGCACTTGAACGTTCAACCAATACAATTCCTGTTGCGCTTATTAACAACAAACTGGGTGTTGGCACATCATTTAATTTTGCAACACAAAAAATAGGTCTTAACCATCTTCTTGAAGAGGATAAAAACCTTTCATCCCTTGGCCTTGGCGGTACACACGGCGGTGTTACAACTATTGAATCCGCAGCGGCTTATGCAATTTTCGGCAACGGCGGTCTTTATTACGAGCCTACCCTTTACACAAAGGTTACCGACCAACGCGGTGAATTGGTTTTGGAACAAAACACCAAGCCTACTGTTGCAATAAGTGAAGATACCGCAATGATTATGAACAAAATGCTTCAGAATGTTATTTACGGTAAAAACGGTACAGGTAAGGCACAGGCGGGTACCTTCTCAAAATACCGTGCCTTTGGTAAGACAGGTACCTCTAACGATTCTAAGGATAAATGGTTCGTTGGCGGCACACCTTATTATGTGGCATCCTCTTGGATAGGCTATAAAACACAGCAAAAAATGCCTGCTTCAAATACAGGTCTTGCTGCAAAGCTTTGGCGTCAGGTTATGGGTGAAATTCACAAGAATTTACCTGCTAAGGATTACCCGACCTCAAAGTATGTTGAAAAGCATTATTATTGTGCTGAAACCGGCCTTTTAGCTACCGACGCTTGCGAAAAAATTGATATTGGTTGGTATAAGAAGTCGGCCCTGCCCGATAAGTGTACAACACACGAGGGCGAGCTTTTGGAAAAGCCCACTACCGATACTATGCCCGATGAGGATGATACTACTTCAAGTAATACTTCCAGCGGCGCCACAAGCGATACTTCCAGCGGTACCACAAGTGATACCGCAAGCGGTAACCAAGGTGGCACTGCAGGCGAATCAAACACAAATTCACAAAACACAACAACGGGTTAAAAATAAGGCGTGTCGTAATGGCACGCCTTTTAATCCCCAATTTTAAAAGGTATGTTAGAATTTAAAAAAACCGAGCTTAGTGATGTAAAAAAATTTCAAAGCCTAACCTATAATAATGAAATTCTTGCTTGCGAAAAAACGGCAGTAAACCTTATCGTCTGGCAAAGGGCATATAACAATATGTACGCCGAAAAGGACGGTATGCTGTTTTTAAAATCAGGCAAGGAAAAAAGTCAAAGCTTTAGCTTGCCTGTTTGCAGTGACCTTAAAAAAGGGCTCGAATATATATTTGAATATACTGCGCCCCAAAAACCGCGTTTTTGGGTGCAAAATGATGGTAAAATTGAGGAATTTAAGGCCCTTTTGAGTGATGAATATGATATTTCACCCGTGCGCGATGCGTTTGATTATATTTATAATAGGGAAGACCTTGCAAATTTGGCAGGTAAAAAATACCATAGTAAGCGTAACCATATTTCAGCTTTTTCAAAGCAGTTTGACTGGCGGTTTAAGCCCATTAGTGATGAAAATGTAAATGATGTGCTTAACTGCGCTGAAAAATGGTACCGTGAAAACGATGACCGTATGGATGAATATATGGCCATTGAACGCGAGGGCGTTAAAACCATTTTAGCAAATATGGCGCTTTTAAATGTAAAGGGTGGTGCCATTTATGTTGAAAACGAGGTTGTGGCCTTTACGCTTGGCTCGCCTATAAACGATTATGTTTTTGACATTCATATTGAAAAAGCGCTTAAGGATTATGCCACCGCTTACACGGTTATAAATAACGAATTTGCAAAAACGCTTGCGGGTTATAAGTATATTAACCGTGAGGATGATATGGGACTGCCCGGACTTCGCAAGGCTAAGCTTTCCTACAGGCCCGAAATTTTGCTTGAAAAATACCGTTGCCGACCCTTAAGGGATGCCTGCATCCGCCTTTACGACAACGCTTTTCACGACGGGCCCTTTACAAATAAGCTTTTTGATTTGTGCTATAATGACATTAAAACCTTAAGAATTAACGGCGAAACAGTAGCAATGTGCTTTTTGCTTCCCTGCGAAATTGAGGGGAAAAGAGCCAAGTATATTTACGGCTTTACCGTTAAGGAAAAACACCGCGGCAAAGGCTACGGCAAGGCTTTAATGGAAAAAATTAAAGATGAAACGAATGATGTTTTAATTTTACGCCCTGCCGATAGCGGACTGATTGATTATTATAAGCAGTTTGGCTTTTGCGAAGCTGCCGCTTCTAACGAAAAGGGAGATATTTCGGTCGTGCCTACCGACAGCTTTTCAAAGCTTTGCGAAAAGGACAAAAAGGGCGAATACACCGCAATGACTTACGGCTTTAAAACCGACAAAACTTTATATTTTCCATATTCATTAGCATGAAAAACCGTCGGTTTTTACCGACGGTTTTAAATTTTTGAACAAAATTATCTCTTATTCTGATCGTTCTTGTTCTGATCTTTTTTGTTTTGGTTGTTTTTATTTTGGTCGTTACGATTTTGCTCGTTACGGTTTTGGTCATTTTTGTTTTGGTCAAATCTGTTTTTGTTATCCAATTTTAACACCCCACTTTCACAGTTATTATCTGTTGAAAATGGGGTGCTTATTCTAAATATTAAACAAATTTTTTGCATTTTCAAAGGTTTTTAATAAAACCTCATTTTTTGAAATTTCTTTAATTTCGGCCATTTTTTCAGCAACATAATGTATCATTGCCGAATTATTGGTTTCGCCTCTGTGGGGTACGGGGGCAAGGTAGGGGGCATCGGTTTCAAGCAAAAGCTTTTCAATTGGGGTGTCGCTTACAACGGCGGGTAACGCCCTTGCATTTTTAAAGGTTAAAACACCGCCCACACCCAGATAAAGCCCAAGCTTTATAATTTCGCGCGCCATTTCCACGCTGCCTGAAAAGGCGTGAACAACACCCTTTGGCTTATATTCCTTTAAAATGTCAAGTGTGTCGGCGTGGGCATCGCGGTCATGTACCAAAACGGGTAAACTAAATTCATTGGCAAGCTGAAGCTGTGCCTTAAAAATTTCTTTTTGCTCGGCCTTATTGTCCTGCCGCCAATAGTAATCAAGCCCAATTTCGCCAACGGCAACACACTTTGGGTGTGAAAGTAATTCGCGAATTTCGGCAATTGTCGTACCGCTGTCAATATTACCGGGGTGAATACCGACTGCGGCGTAAACAATGTCATACCTTTCAGCAAGGGCTAAGGCTTTAAGGCTGCTTTCTTTATCACAGCCACAGGTTATAATACCGCCCACACCCGAATTTTTCATTTTTGTTATAAGCACATCAAAATTTTCCGCAAAAACGGGGTCTTCGTAATGGGCGTGTGTGTCAAAAATCAAAGCTTCCAAGCCGCTCACCTAATTTTACTGCCTGCGGGAATATCCTCAAGGAAAATAACCTTAATGTTATCATCACTGCAGTCGGCGGCCAAAATCATACCTTCCGATTCAATACCGCAAAGCTTGGCTTTTTTAAGGTTAGAAACCAAAATAACGGTTTTGCCCACAAGCTCCTCAGGCTTATAGAATTTTGCAATACCCGAAGCAACGGTGCGGTCACGCTTGCCATCATTCAGGGTAAGCTTTAAAAGCTTTTTGGCTTTGGGTACGGCTTCACAAGCAACAATTTTAGCGGCACAAAGCTCTACCTTTGCAAAGTCCTCAATGCCGATTTCGGCAATTGTTGCAACGTTTGCTGCAGCTTCTGCGGCTTTCTTTGCGGCCTCCTGCTCGGCGGCAATTTCAGCTAAAACCTTTTCAGCATCAATTCTTGCAAAAAGGGGAGTAGCGGTGCCTACGGAATATTCCTTAACCGTACCAAAGCAAAGCTCACCGTTGGTTTCATTAAGCTGTGCTTTAATGCTGTCACAGCTTTCGGGCATAATGGGAGTAAGCATAATGCCAAGAAGACGGATACATTCGAGCAAATTGTATAAAACGGCTTCCAAGCGGTCTTTTTGCGCTTCATCCTTAGCAAGCGACCAAGGTGTAGTTTCATCAATATATTTATTGCAACGCTTTGCAAGGTTCATAACAGCGTTAACTGCATCGGCATTGCGGTAAATATCCATAAGGCTGTGGTATTTTTCGATTGCTTCCTTTGCAGTTGCAATAAGGTCCTTATCGAATTCGTTATCACATTCTTTAAAGCTTACCTTGCCGTCAAAGTACTTATTAGTCATCGCAACCGAACGGTTAACAAGGTTGCCAAGGGTGTTTGCTAAATCAGAATTAAACTTATTAATAAAGCTTTCGTAGGTGATTGTGCCGTCCTGTGCGAAGGGGATTTCGGAAAGAAGGTAATAACGAACAGCATCGGTTGAAAAACGCTTTGCCAATTCATCAGCATAGATTACGTTACCCTTTGATTTGCTCATCTTATCCTCGCCAACAAGCACCCACGGGTGACCAAGCACCTGTTTCGGTAGTGGAAGACCAAGCGCCATAAGAATAATAGGCCAATAAATTGTGTGGAATCGAACGATATCCTTACCGATAACGTGTAAATCGGCAGGCCATAAGGCTTCAAACTGTTCGGTGCTGCCATCGGGATTGTAACCAATACCTGTAATATAATTTGAAAGGGCATCAATCCAAACATAAGTTACGTGCTTGGGGTCAAATTCAACCGGAATACCCCATTTAAAGGTTGAACGGGAAACGCACAAATCCGAAAGGCCGGGCTTTAAGAAGTTGTTAATCATTTCATTCTTGCGGCTTTCCGGCATAATAAAATCGGGGTTTTGTTCGTAATATTCAAGCAATTTGTCCTGATATTTTGAAAGGCGAAGGAAATATGCCTCCTCTTTGGAATCAATTACCTCACGGCCACAGTCGGGGCATTTGCCGTCAACAAGCTGTGAAGGGGTGAAAAAGGATTCACAGGGAACACAGTATTTACCCTCGTAATGACCCTTGTAAATATCCCCTTGCTCATAAAGCTTTGTAAAAATCTTTTGAACGGCGGCTTCGTGGTCTGCATCAGTTGTGCGGATAAACTTGTCATAATCGGTGTTAAGGCTTTGCCAAACCTCTTTAATCTGACCTGAAATACCGTCAACATACTCCTTAGGTGAAATGCCTGCAGCGTTGGCATATTCTTCAATTTTTTGGCCGTGCTCATCCGAACCGGTCATTAAAAATACATCATAGCCCTGCATTTTTTTGTAACGGGCAATCATATCGGCTAAAACAATATCGTAAGCGTTGCCGATATGTGGCTTGCGCGAAGTATATGCAATAGCGGTTGTAATGTAAAACTTTTTATTATTGGACATAAAACAGCACCTCGTTTATGGTTTTTGTGTAAGGTAAATACCTATGGTTAATACGGTGGAAATAAGGGCGTAAAGTAAAACGGCGCCACCGCTCATTAAAGTGTCGGTTGATGTGAAGGATGTATATGCAAACATTAAAACACCCAATACAGCGGATAGAATATACATAACGGTAATTGCCGTGTTACTGCGGCGTATTCGGTTTGCACAGTTAATTATTTTTGCAAGGGATATGGGCTTACCGCGGAAGGCGGCGGGGGCTGAACAGCTTTCAATCGGGACTGAAGTGTTTTTATACATATTACAGCCGGCAGCGGTCATTACCATAACCGAATCCTCATAAAGACCCAAATAATCGCAAATCATTTCGTTTGATAAATTGGGATCGGTGTTGTTAATTAAAAGGGTAACGCCAATTTTTGTTAGGTTGTGAAGCTCCTTCGCTACTGTGGGGCTTACCGAATACTGCACCATTAAAAGTGCAACTGCAGTATCGTTAGAAGCAACATAAACAGGGAAGTAGCCGCTTCTTAAAATTTTGCGGTCGGTTTCAATGTCGGGCACGGCTATGCCGTGGGCTTCCATAATGGTGCGGTTACCGATAAACAAAAGCTGGTTGTCAACCCAACCCGAAATACCCATTCGTTCCTCATACTTTACCGTGTCCGAAACGGGAAGATTTTGCATATTTTCTTCGCCTGCAATTTCCCTGAACACATTAAACAGCGGGCTTGAAAGCTCACGGGTGAGGGAAGCGGCACGAAGAATGGTATCACTCATATTATTTTCCGACAAAACCTTCATATTATGAAGTGTAACCGTGCCTGAGGGAAATAAATCATCCGAATTCAGCACAATTGCGTTTGCAAGCTCAATATGCTCAGCGCCTGCCTTGCCCGAAATCATAGCGCCCTGTCGGTTAAGCTTTTTAGATGCCTGGAACAGCGGCAAATTGTCAATTAGGAAAACTGCGGGAAGCGAAGCAAAGCACTGAACGGCAGCCGCGGCATAAATACCGTAAAACATACCGCCAAAGTACTTTGAGGTTGCAAAAAATGTAAGGGCTGACAGTAAAAGTGAAACGACTGTTATTATCGGAAGCTTGCCGTTTAAAAATGTACCGTAGGTTGAATATTTAATATAATCGTCAATACGGTCACTTTGTTGGGGCGCGGCAATAAGGGTGTCGCCTTCAATGGAATTTTTTGCCATTGAATAGGTTACGGCGGGATCACTTAAAAGGCGTATCGCTTTTTTAGGTGACTTTTTGGATATTTGCTTAAGGTTTGAAAGCAAATAAGAATATTTTTGAAACTGACCAATTGCACGAAGGCTTAACGAAATACCGCAAAGCAGGCAAAGGTCGGTAATAATTTCACCCTTAATAATGCCGAAAATGCTGTAAGCTAAAACAAAAAGAGATGAAAGCGAGGCCAAAACGTCTGCGTCGGACCGCCTTTTGAACAGGCCTGATAATGACAGGAACATATCACCGTTGGCAACCGCAATAAGCCCTAAAAATGCAGCACAAATAATCATTGTGGGTTTGGTTTGTGAAAGTACGGCGCCTGTCATAAAGGGCATTTTCATTATTAAAAGCAAAAATGTAAAGAATATTGAAGCGCTGCTTGCCAAAAATGCGTTGCGCTTTTTAACGGAATAAGCCCTTACAAAGCGTTTTGAATCAATTTCCGACTTAATTTCGTTTTGGGGTACAAAATCATCAAAGTCGCTTTTTTCAAGCTCTACGCGGTTTAAAGTCGAGCTTGAAGAAATATCCTCAATAGCGGCCATTTCGCCCGTTAAATCAAGCTGTTGGGTTTTACTGCTAACCATAATAATGGGTGCGGTATCGCCGTTTGCAACCGGTGTGAATGTAATGGTAGCGTTGCTGGCAGCTTCGGCTTTAGCGGGTGTTGGCTTTTCAAGGGGGTCAATGTCCGAAATAGTGAACGACACATTTGTTTGCGCGTTCTTAATAGCGGTAATTGGTATTGTGTCGGTCGAAACGGTTTTAATTTCTGACTTGGGCGCGGGCGCAGGTGTGGGAACTACCTTTTTGGGTGCCTTTTCCTCAGCCAGCTTCTTTTCAACATAACGGCCTAAATAATCGGCATCAAAGTCATACTTTTGGTTAAAGCTGTCAACGGTGCTTTCGTTGTTTTTCTTTAAAATATCTGCAACCGATTCCAGCTTATAGGAAGGGGGAATGTCCTTAGAGGTATCCTTTCCCTTTTCATCCAAAATAAAGGGGCGGCACTTTTCAAGCAGTGTTTTGGGGGCTTCCTCTTCGGGTCTTTCGGTATCCGCCTTAGGTACGGCTGTGTGCGCTATTACCGTTTCAGGCCTTTGGGCACTCTCATCAGCCGTGCCGTTGGCGCTCAGCATTCGTTTTTTTAGCGAATCCAGCGCACCCGTGTTTTTGGTATTTTCGGCTTTATGAATGTGCCTTCCCAAAACCTCATCCACTGTTAACACATTTGGGTTTTCAGGTGCGGGAGTCTTTTTGGGCATAAAGCTTTCTTCATCTATAAATTCAAAATTGTCGGGTTCCTTGTTTTTGGAAAAGAATTTCATTTATAATCTCCGTCCTGTGATGAAAATTCAAATTTACGGTCTTTTTCTTAAAACCTCGTACATTAAAATTCCTGCAGCCACCGATGCATTAAGCGAGTTTATTTTACCCTTCATCGGAAGCGAAATGATTTGGTCGCATTTTTTGGCGGTAAGTGTGCCAATACCCTTGCCCTCGTTGCCTATAACCAAAGCGGTAGGGCAGTCAAAATCAATCCGGCGGTAATCATCCCCGTCCATATCGGCACCAAACACCCAAACGCCCTTTTCCTTAAGCTCATCAATAGTGTTTGGAATATTCGTAACACGGGCAACCATCATATATTCAAGCGCACCGCAGGCGCTTTTAGCAACTGTGGCATTAAGCGAAGCACTGCGACGCTTTGGAATTATAATACCGTGAACGCGGCAGGCTTCGGCTGTACGAATAATTGCACCGAGGTTATGCGGGTCTTCAATTTCATCGCAAATAATAATAAACGGCTTTTCGTTTTGTTCCTCAGCCTTTTTAAGAATATCCTCAACTGTGCAATACTCCTGTTCGGCAAATAAAACTGCCACACCCTGATGGTTGGCACCGCCGCAGTAATAGTCAAGCTTTTGTGGGCTGACTTCCTTTATTAAAATGCCCTTTTGCTTGCATTTGGCAATAATGGCGGTAACGCTGCCGCCGCTGACACCGTGTGCCACAAGCAAGCGGTCAATTTCGCGACCTGAACGGACAGCCTCCAACACGGGATTTCGTCCGCAAATTATGTTATAGCCCTGCTCCTTGGGCTGTGTGTTGTTGTTTTCCATCTAAAAAAATCCTTTATATATAATAATTCACATTGCATTATAACACAAAATCGTTTAAAATTAAATAGTAATTTTAAATATTTAGGGAAAAATATTTAAAAATATGAAAAAGGTGGATTTTATGGAAAAAGTTAAAATAATCGGGGTTTACGGGTACGAGGTTTTGGACTCCCGCGGTAATCCAACCGTTGCGGCTAAGGTTGTACTGTCGGATATGTCAAGCGGCTTTGCAATTGCACCGTCGGGGGCATCTACAGGTATGTTTGAAGCACACGAAAAACGTGACGGTGATAAAAACCGTTATTTCGGTAAGGGTGTTAAGGGTGCGGTAGAAAGCATCAACGGCGAAATTGCCCGTACACTTACTGCCTGCGAATGTGTTAACCAACGCAAAATTGACGAGCTTTTAATAAAGCTTGACGGCACCGAAAATAAATCACGCCTTGGCGCAAACGCCATTTTGGCGGTGTCATTAGCGGTGGCAGAGGCGGTTGCAAATTCCAAAAAAATACCGCTTTACCGTTACATCGGCGGTATAAATGCTGGCGTTTTACCACGACCGATGCTTAACATTTTAAACGGTGGCGCACACGCCGCAAATAACATTGATATACAGGAATTTATGATTATTCCATATTCGGCCAAAACCTTTTCTGAAGGGCTTCGCCAATGTGTTGAAATTTACCATACCTTAGGTAAAATTTTAAAGCAAAACGGCAAGGCAACAGGGGTCGGGGACGAGGGCGGCTTTGCGCCCGACCTTAAAAGTGATGAGGAAGCAATTGCCCTTATTGTAAAGGCAATTGAGGAGGCCGGCTATACCACAAGCGATATTAAAATTGCTTTGGACGTTGCTTCAAGCGAATGGTATGAAAACGGTGAATATTTAATGCCAAAGCGACAGCAAAAAATGACTGCTGATGAGCTTATTTCTTACTATGAATTACTGTGCGAAAAGTACCCCATAATTTCTATTGAAGACGGTGTTGCCGAAGAGGATTGGAACGGCTGGAAAAAGCTTACAAACCGCCTTGGTAACAAGCTTCAGCTTGTGGGGGATGACCTGTTTGTTACAAATTATAAAAGGCTTCAAAAGGGTATTAACGAAGGGTGCGGAAATTCAATTTTAATTAAGCTTAACCAAATTGGCACCCTTACCGAAACGCTTGACGTTATAGCCCTTGCCAAAAAGCATGGCTATACTGCAGTAATTTCGCACCGTTCGGGTGAAAGCGAGGACACCACCATTGCCGATTTAGCGATAGCGGTAAACGCAGGCCAAATAAAAACGGGCGCCCCTTGCAGAAGCGACCGTGTTGCAAAATATAACCGACTTTTAATTATTGAAAATCAGTTGAAGTAGATGGGAAGGCTTGCCGATAAACTATAATTTGAGTCAAACGTCTTATTGTCTTAAATGAAAATTAAAAGCACCCGTGAGAGAGACACTTCGTAAAGAAGTTGTCTCTCTCGTTTTTTATCCCCATAAAACAAATGACACTTTGCACATTGGATGTGAAAGTGTCATAGTGGGTTACATACCTTGAGAAAGGTAAATACTTGCCGAAAAACAGCAGATTCTTTTCGGCTTGTGAAGTGAAGTTTTTGCTAACGCAAAAGTGAAGTTGCTCGCTTTGTTCACAGTGAAGTTTGGTTTGCCCATTTCGCCGTAGGCGAAACTTCACTGTCCGCAGGACAACTTCACTATTGTAGATAACTTCACTTGCCCGCAAGGGCAAACTTAGTTGAGGCACACTTCCTTACGGAGTGCGCCTCGAGGGTGCTTTTTTTATGTTTTTGCCATTTTCATAACAATGCCTGTGGGTAAAATTTTTGAGGCAAAGCGGTAAAATTTATAAAAAATATGGTCGGCAAAAACCGCCTTTTTCTTAAGGGAAGCTTTTAATGAATGCTCTGCCACCTTTTGTGCGTTGTCACGCGGGAGTGTATCAAAGGTTTTGCTGTCGCCCTTGTTAATGCCCGCAAGGGATAAAAATTCAGTTTCCATCGGCCCAGGGCAAACGCTTAACACATTAATTTTACAGGTTTTAAGCTCTTGCCTTAAGGCGCGTGAAAAGCTCATAACGTATGCCTTGGTTGACGAATAAACCGCCATTCTGCTGTTGGGGGCAAAGGATGCAATTGAACAGGTGTTAATAATTTCGCTGTTTTCCTTCATAAAGGGAAGGCTTACACTTGTCATAACGGTAAGCGCTTCACAGTTAAGGCGAATCATACCTGCGTTATCCTCTGTCGAAATATCATAAAAATAACCAAGCTTTCCAAAGCCTGCGTTATTAATAAGCAGTTTTATTTCGGCGTTTTCACTTTTTAAAAGATTTACAAATTCATTTATACAGTCATCTTTTGTAATATCGCATTTTACCGCGCGTGTTTTTGTATTTAAAAGTGATGCGACCTCTAAAAGTTTGTCTTCTCGACGCGCTAAAAGCCATATTTCATCAATATCCTGTCGCATTTTGTCAACAGCCTTTGCATATTCGGTACCAAGACCTGAAGATGCGCCTGTAATAACGGCAATTTTCATAATTAACACTTCCTTTTATTTGATTATATCATCTAAAAGTGTTTTTTGCAAAACATATCTGTAAAATTATTGAGCTTTTCAAAATTCATTGCATTAATATAATGCTTTTCAAGCTCGTCGTGTACCTTCTTGGCCTCGTTTAAGGTGAAATATGCGCTTTGAAGTAATTCGTCAGCGGTGCGGCGGTTAAATTTAATGCGGTTTTTGCTTTGGTGTAAAAGGTGACTGTCATAAAAACGGCGGGAATGTAGGCGCCGTGTGTCAAAATTAAAGCTTATAAAGCGGTTTTCGGTTGCAAAGCATAATGACAGTTCGGGTATTATAATGTGGTCAATAAGCTCGGGGAAAAACGGGTTTTTAAGGGTAATAATTTCATAACCGTTTTGGATTGCCTTGTCGCGAATGTATTTTAAAATAAAGGATGATACGGCAAAAAAATCATCCTCAAAAATTATTACGTTGTCATTTTTTGTAACGGTTTCGGGGAAGGATACAAAGCCCTTGGGGGTAATGCCGCTTAAAAATCGAACGGTTTCCTTTGGCGAACGGTTTGTTTTAGTAAAAAAGCCCTTGCAAAGCTTTTCTGCAAAGGCTTTGCACTTTTTAAAATTGCAGCAGGCGGCGGCAGTTTTATAATTGTCCTCTAGCAGCTCACCTGCCGCAACAATATACCGCGAAGCTGTTTTGTGAAGTGCTTTATTGCGGTCGGTAATTTCAATAATTTCGGCTTTTCTTTTAAGCTTTTCACTGTCCCAAAATTCGCCAAAATTTAAAATTTCTTCACAAACGGCGGGGTATTTGGGGTCAACGGTGTGCGGTGCGGTGCCGTCAAGCAGCATAATTTTGCTTTTTTTAAAAATTACGGCATCAAGACTGTCGGGGTCGGATGAGCATGGGCAAAGAACGGCATCCTTATTGGAACATTCAAAAACCTTTTTCATAAATGATGACTTACCCGTACCCGGTCCGCCCTTAATTATGTAGGTGTGGTATTCGCTGTCACAGTTGCTTGCAAATTCGCTTACAAAGCCACGGCAGGAATTTGCCGCCAAGAAGTATTTTTCAGAATTTTTTTGCATAAAAGTGCCTCCAATCAATACATTTTATTCCTTTAAAAAGGTTTTGACACAGGGGCAGTTTTATGTTATTATGTAGGCGAGTCGGTTAGACGGTTGCGGGCAGAAATGCCTGAGGAAAGTCCGAGCCCCGCAGGGCAGAATAACGGCTAACGGCCGCCGAGGGTGACCTTAGGGAAAGTGCAACAGAGATATACCGCCGAAATTTATTTCGGTAAGGGTGGAAAGGCGAGGTAAGAGCTCACCGGCTTCACGGGAACGTCGAAGCCCTGTAAACCCTATTCGGAGCAACGCAAAGTGTGGCTATACATTTGCCCGATGTGCCACGAAATGCGGCTAGAGCACGGAAGCAATTCCGTGTCGAGATAGATAACCGTCCACGACAGAACTCGGCTTACAGACCGACTCATTTTAAAGCAGTCCAAGTGACTGCTTTTTTATATAGAAAATAACACATTTATGTAGAATAGCTTTAGCGCAGATAACAGAAGGGTGAAAAACATCATCCCATTAGGGTAACCTGTTTTGAAATGTTCTATACACCAATTTAAAAACATAATTTTAAGTAAAGTGATTTTTAAGGGTGATAGCGTGCTTAAGAAACGGCTTGCGGTGCTTGTGGTGCTTTTTATAATTTGTGCGGTAATTTATGTTGCTGATGTCGGCATTTCACCTAACGTGGCAGTTGTGTCCCATATAAGTCCCGAAAAAACAGTTATTATTGATGCAGGTCACGGTGGGTTAGGAAATACTATAAATAGGGTCGAAAAACTACCGTGAAAGTCAAATTGAAAATGCTTGAAAACCCGCTGTACAAGCGGGTTTTCGCCGTTTTTTAATATTAAAATGCTTTGCAGTTGAATTTTAAATTAAAATCGTGTATAATATATTAAAAATGAGGAAAGGAGAAAGAGTTTATGAAGGATTTTGATATTTTAAGCCGTGATACAGTTGTTGCCGTTTGGGAAGATAACGAGCTTAAAGTTTTAAATAATGATTTGCTGCCTTTATATTTAAAGCGTGTAAGCGATGCTAAATCATGGCTTGAAACAAGAGCTATCGATTCACATAGAGCAAATTCACGACTTCTTAAAAAGGCGTTAAGACTTGCCGAAAAAGACGATGTTTCAACTGTGCTTTACGTTAATGCTGCAACTATTACCGATACTTATTGGGTTAGGGCTATCGGCAGTGATTTAAAATATGAGGACGTTCGCTTCAATAAAGACTATTTCTCCAATCTTGCCCTCAGAGGCCTTTATTCTAGTTTTAACTCTGCCGCAAAGCGTAAGGATACCAAAACACCGGAGCTTACCAATATCGGTAGCTTTGAAAAGTGCTGGAAGCTCAAAGACGGAAAATGGTGGATTTATAAATCTGCTAACCAAAAAGAGCAATTTTCAGAGCTTTTTGTGTATGAGTTAGGTAAGGCGCTAGGAATGAATATGGCTCATTATGAGAAAGGTGATAAATGTGTTAAATCGCTTGATTTCACCGATTCAGCAAAGGTTATATTTGAACCTGCATCTTCGTTTATGGGAGATGAGGAGGATTATATTAAAGTAGTTGAGAAGCTTAAGGAACTTTGTCCCAAAGCAATTCCCGACTATATAAAGATGATTTTCCTTGATACCATAACCGCCAACCCTGACAGACATACAGGAAACTTCGGTTTAATGCGTGATGCTAAAAGCGGCGAGCTTTTAGGCCTTGCCCCTAACTTTGATAACAATATGGCTCTAATAGCCCGTGGTTATCCAACGAGCAAATCCGCAAACGATCTTTTAATCACGCTCTTTAATGAACTTATGGAGAAATATTCTGAATATAAGGAATATTTACCAGATCTCACAGAACAGATGATTGAGGAAGTTATTAGCAAACTAAATATGAAAGTGAAATCTCAGGTAATTGTTGATTTTGTAATTAAACGTTATCAAGAAATCAAATAAATGACTAAATCCCTTGTAGCAGCAAAGATTTGCTACAAGGGATTTTTCGTTTTAAAACTCGTTTGATTCGAATTACAACTAAATTTTAAAGCCACTAATTCTATAGGAATTGGTGGCTTTTTTGCTTTTTGAAAAATATTTAAAAAGTTTTTCGTAATTTTCATAATTTTGTTCCCAGTTGATTAGTGAGGGGCAAAACTTCAACCCCGTGACAACTGAATACACATTCGTTAGATACGTTACTTGTATCGGGGAGACCTAAGCCGAGGTTGTAGAACCGCCAAGACCTTCCAGGCGAAGCGAGCGAAAGAGTTTTATACAACAAGAATCCAGGTTGCTCTTGGAGGTGGCAAAGACAGGTACAAGGAATAATGATACTTCCGTAACTCGCGGTCCGGCCACAATGAAGGCGGGAAGGTGAAACCCCTATGGACTTGGTTCGCAACCGAGCGTTTAACGATTTCCCTTTGCGTTTGGGGTGTTGAGAACAAGTAAAACGCACGACCAAAGCTCAAAAGCATATTTTGAGTTTTGGTGGAACGAAAGTTTCAAATTTTTAGAAAGGAGGAACATCCGGTGAGCAAATGTAAAGTAATTGCGATTGCTAATCAAAAGGGCGGTGTAGGAAAAAGCACAACCGTATTTAATTTAGGTGCTGGCCTTGCAGCCGAAGGTAAAAGAGTATTGCTAATTGACGTTGACCCGCAAGGTGACTTAACAAAAATGTTGGGTATAAGACAGCCACATGAATTGGAGCTTACACTAACTAATTGTATGCACGACGTCATTAACGGGATTGAGTCTGAGAACCGTGATGAAATTTTAACTCATCAAGAGGGCTTTGATTTTATTCCCGGTAATAAATCGTTATCTGCACTAGAAGTAAACCTCGTAAATGTAATGAGCCGCGAAACTGTATTAAGAAATTATGTAGATGGACTCAGGGACAATTACGACTATATCCTACTAGATTGCAGACCTTCGCTTGGTATGTTGGTTATCAATGCTTTGACCGCTGCGGATTACGTAGTTATACCTGTACAAGCCGACTATTTGGCGGCTGAAGATATGACCGAGCTTTTGAGTACGGTCACACAGGTTAAACGACAGCTTAATCCAATGTTGAGGGTTGGCGGCGTATTTTTAACGATGGCAAACGAAACCAATTTTCGTAAAGACATTGTTAATAATGTAAGAGCACATTACGGAAGGATTTTGCCGGTGTTTGATGCGGTTATACCTTCAACGGTTAAGCTTGCAGAAATAAGCACGGCAGATAAAAGCATTTTCAAGCATGCCCCGAATAGCAAAGGCGCAAATGCTTACGGTGTTTTGGTGAGGGAGGTGGAAAAGATTGGCGACAAGGAGCGTAAACGGACTGCTGACCTCAGTAGATAGTCTATTTACTACCCAACAGGAACGAGATGAAGCAAAGCTAAAAAAGATTTATGACATTCCAATTTCTGAAATTGATGATTTCCCAAACCACCCATACCGAGTCACTGATGATGAGGATATGGACAGGCTTGTAGAAAGTATTAAGGAAAGAGGAATAATCACTCCTGCAACTGTAAGGCAAAAGGAAGATGGAAGATATGAACTGATTTCAGGTCATAGGCGAAAGCGTGCGTGTGAAAAGGCGGGAATAGAAACCCTACCTTGTGACGTTGTGGAAATGTCGAAGGATGAAGCGATTGTTTTAATGGTTGAAAGTAATTA
>SVPF01000007.1 GCA_015066005.1 Oscillospiraceae bacterium | reverse complement strand
GTGCGGCCTTCTTTACCAAGGGTATTAAGCTTTGTAATTAAGTCTTGGCTTGCAACAAAGCGAAGGTCAAGGGTACCTGCCTTAAGGTCTGCCTTCATTGTGTTGGAAACTAAGGTGTCAGTATTATTAACCTGACCTGCAACAACAGCAGCTTCACCGGTTGCAGAATTAATAGCAGCCATAAGCTTACCAAGATCGCTGTCACCGTCAACTAAGGTGGAAGCAACAACAGTCTTAGTGGTTTCGTTTACAAGCTTTGCGGTATCGCCAAGTACGCTGGATTCAACAGAAATCCAATACTTTAACTCAGCACCAAGTCTAGCAGCGTTAAAGCCGCTAAGTGTTACAGCGCCGCTTTCATTACCGTTAACTACAACTGCGTTTTCATAACCTGCAATTTTATAGTTAAACTTAACTACAGCATTTTGGTCCTTAGCTAAATCCAAAACAAATTCATCGGTATAGCCCCAAGAAATTGTAACGGTGTTATCAGCATTAAGGGTTACCTTATAATCCTTAACAGCATTAGTAGCTGCGGGAAGCACATCTCTTGAAAGCTCTTCACTACAGTCATCACAGGTAACAACCTTTAAACCGTCCTTAAGATAGGTTGCGTTGGTAATATCGGTTGTTTTGTTTTCGTGGGTGCAAGCGGGAGTTGTATTTTCAGAGCATTCTTTAACCTCTACAACAACATTGGTATCGTCACGAATGTCTAAAACACCTGTGGTTTTTTTATCAAAATCAAGCTCCATTGCAACGCTGCCATCGGGCTTCTTTAATACAATGTTATCAATATAACCTTTAAAGCCGGGCCATACGAAGAAATTAATTTGAAGCGCCGTGTTGTCGTTTTGAATGGTTGAAGAATATGTAAGCCATGCATTCTTTGCAAAGTTCTTTTCATTTAACGGAGCCGCACATTCTCCCACATTGCCACCGGTGCGAACATTCAATTGTGAGTCCGCAGTACTTTCTAAAGTATAGTACTCAAACTCTATAGCATACTCACCTACAGGTTGATTATAAATAGCTTGCTCCAACACGATACAGGTATGAGACGTACATCCTGTGGCATCGATATAAAGCGCATTATTTTTCACTTCGGGAAGGGTAATCTGGTCATATGTGGTTTGTTCAACCTTACAATTTGTTCTGCCTTCATAGCTTTCGAATTCAACCTCTGTACCGTCTACAATAACCTTAACGTTCCAGATATAAAGCTCTGCAGGGCCGTCAACGGCTGTAATTAAAAACGATTTGTCGGCTATATCGCCGTTATAAGCATAGCTGCTAACGCCGGATACAAGCGAAGCCTTGCGGATATTGGGGTTGCTGTATAAATCAACATCAACCTTACCGCTTACAAGGTAATAATCAAAGCTGAAGGCATAGCTGCTTGATGCCTGATTGTTGGTTGATCTTAAAAACTCACCTGCGGCATCCATTGTTAATTTGTATGCAACTACAGTTTCATCGGGCAAAGGAATCTGGTCATATGTGGTTTGTTCAACCTTACAATTTGTTCTGCCTTCATAGCTTTCGAATTCAACCTCTGTACCGTCTACAATAACCTTAACGTTCCAGATATAAAGCTCTGCGGGACCGTCAACGGCTGTGATTAAAAACGATTTGTCGGCTATATCGCCGTTATAAGCAAAGCTGCTAACGCCAGATTCAAGTGATGCCTTGCGGATATTGGGGTTGCTGTATAAATCAACATCAACCTTACCGCTTACAAGGTAATAGTCAAAGCTGAAGGCATAGCTACTTGATGCCTGATTATTGGTTGATCTTAAAAACTCACCTGCGGCATCCATTGTTAATTTGTATGCAACATCCGTCGCTTGAGCTTCAGCACTTGCAGTAATACCAAGTGCTAACGGCAATGCCGTTAAAAGTAATGCGAGAGTTAAAACGATAGATAAAACTTTTTTCATTCTCATTCTCCTTTTATTATGTTTTTATATACGAGTGGGTATATATAAAAACATTAATTTGTTTATGTAGAACCATAACTATTCTACCATACATTATGATTATATTATTCAAAAACAAAGCGGTCAATTATGTTTTGTTGTAGGAATATAATAAAATGTTTCCATTAAATATTACATAAAACGTTAACACACAACAAAAGCTTTTGTGCAAAATCAATAACGACGCTTTTAGCTAAATTTTGCCAAGCTTTTTCAATTTATCAAGCCAACAAATAACATAAGAAGCAAATCCGTGGTCACAGCTTGCGGTTGTGCCCGTGTGCTCCCACAAGGTGCCTGTTCTTTCGGCCATATAGTAAAAATATCCTTTAATGTTTTCAAGCGCCTTATCATATTCGCCGTATTGCATTAAAATATCTAACCTCAAATAATTGCCGATAAAAGCGTTAGCGGGATAAATTTCGGGATATTTATTATTCTCTGCCCTTTGCGGTCCAAAATCATCAATCAAGGTTGTTAAAAGCGCATTATGACTTTCCTTATTTGCAATACCGAAAAAGAAAGCATAATACTGACAAACCTCGGTACATTCGTTGGTATTAACCAAAATGCCGTTTTGCCTTACCGCATTATCACAGAAAAACTCACCGTTGAAGGATTGCTTCAGAACAGTTTTAGCAATTTCTTCACCCTTAATATAAAGTTCGGGTTTATCATACAAATTTGCTACAGCTTTTAACGCTCTTGAATAAAGCATATTGGTTGGATAATTAACATCATTTACCAAATCGTTTGCCTTTGACCATTCAACAAACTGCCAACCATCAAGTTTTTCAAGTAAACCGAATTCGTTTTCAAATCGACCGAAATATTTTAAAAGTTTTTTCACTTTATTTTCAAAACGGTCAATCAAATCACGGTCGTTTGTTCTTTCAAAATACTTTTCAAGCTCTAAAATAAGCCACAACGACCACTGAGGGATAAAATCACCGAACATAGCGTCGGCAGGGTAACACATGGGTACCATACCTTCGGGAAGTCCGCTATAATTTTCCTCGCACAAGAAGTTTTCTAAAAAGCATTTTTCGGTATTATTGTTGCCACAAAGAAGCGCCTCGACCTGCGAAGTAAAATAACTGTCACATAGCCACCCTGCCCTTTCGCGTGAAGGACAGTCGTAAAATAAATCAACACTATTTTGACGGAAGGTTTCTATTGCAGCTTCAGCTATGCTTCGAAGTTCACCATTAAATACCGAAGCATCATATTTTACAGGCGGACGTTTATATTCAATCATTTTAAGGTCGGTAATTTTGCATTTGCCGAAAATAACCGCCTTAACGTACTTCATTGTATAAACTTCAAAAAATTTAAGATTATGCTGCCCTTTGCAAAGAGTATATTTAATTGTGTTTGCACATTCGCCGCGTAAAAAGTCAACCTCGCCATCGGTCAACACTTCGTCAAAAAGGAAATAAACCGTTGCCGCTTCCTCACAATTGACGGTAAAGCTTAGCATACCGCTTGTACAAAACGGAAATTCGTAAACAGTGTAATTGTTTTCGCTCTTTTCGTTTTCAAAAAACTTAAATTGCTCACACTCTTTGGTTATAAACGCCTCTAATTCGGAAAGCGCAAAGCCGCTTAATTCTTCCCCAACCTGCGTAACCGAACGGTCCAGAGTAAAGCTTTTATTTTCCACAATATTAACCGCGCCGCTTGATATTGGTTTTGGTTCTAAACATTCATAAAACGGTTCTTTAGTAATACGCGGCAAATAAACACCGCCCTTAACCTCGGAAACGATTTTGTCCCCTTCGGTATCATCGGTCAAAAAGGTATCAACACTTGTTACGTTATACGCTTCGACCATAGGGCGCTGATAGCTGTAGCGTTGGCTTTTTTGAATATAATATGGGTTTTTGCGGGCGGTAAAATGCTTGCCTGTCCAACAAGTAACGGCATCATCAAGGCTAACCTCGGCAATTAAAAACGACGGCTGCTTTTGTATGTAAAAACCGGTGGAGTTATAGCCGCAAGCCTCAATAACAACTACGTTCTCACCTTTTTTGACAAAATCGGTTATATCAACATTATCTACCCTGAAATGTCCCTTACCCGCCCTTGCGGGACCGTAAGCCGAAAAAACACCGTTAACATATAAATTGTAAATGCCCGAAGTGGCAAGCGACACCTTAACTATGGCATTATCCTGATAATTAAAACGGGTTTTAAACTGTGCACGATAATGCATTTCATTTTCCGTGCTGCTTACCCAAATTGGTATAGCTTTATTAAATTTAAGCATTTTGTCACCTAATTAATTTTTATAAAACCAAGCACACTGCTTGCATATTCAACGTTGTTGCAAAGCTTATAGCCCTTATTCATAAGGTAATCGCCACCGTAAGTTTTACCGCCAAGCTTATAGGTTGCCTTTTCATCCAAGCCGTAAAGCTTTATGTATTCATCAGCCGCCAAAACGGTGGGTATTTTACTGTAAACACAAAGAATGACTGTGTTTTCATCCTCAGAAACAAATTCTAAGACCGATAAATCGGTAGAAAACGGTGAACGCAATCTATAACAGGTTCCCCTGTGGAAAACGTTTCGTAATTCCTTATATTTTTCAACCGCTCTTCTTGAGGTTTCAATTTCCTCATCGGTACACTTATTTAGGTCAAGTTCGAAGCCAAACTGACCCGGCAAAGCAACGTCACAACGCATTCTAAACGGTGTGGTTCTGCCAAGCTGATGATTAGGACAAGCCGAAACGTGCGCACCCATTGCGGAATAGGGATAAACAAAGCTTGTGCCGTACTGTATTTTAATTCGCTCAAGCGCATCGGTAGTATCACTTGTCCAGGTTTGCGGCATATAATAAAGCATACCGGGGTCAAACCTGCCGCCACCGCTTGAACAGCTTTCAAATAGAATGTTGGGGAACTGTGAGGTAAGGGTTTCAAGTATGTAATAAAGGCCCAAAATATATCTGTGCATTACCTCGCCCTGCTTTTCTTTGGGCAAAAATTCGGAACCTACCTCAGACATATAGCGGTTCATATCCCATTTAACATATTCAATATTTGCGCTTTTTAAAACGCGGCCAACCGCACCTATAATGTAATCGCACACCTCTTTATTGGTTAAATCAAGGGTGTACTGATAACGCGACAGGCTTTGTGTTCTGCCCTTTACATGAAGTATCCATTCAGGGTGGGCTTCAAAAAGTCGGCTTACGGGGTTTACCATTTCGGGCTCAAACCAAAGGCCGAAATGCATACCCAAAGCATTTATTCTTTCAGACAGCTTTTTAAGCCCGTTCGGTAAACGGTCTTTGTTTTCAAGCCAGTCGCCAAGACCGCCTGCCATTTCGTCAACTCGGCCCGCAAACCAACCGTCATCCAAAACCATGGTATCAACACCAAGCTTGGCGGCTTTTTCGGCTATTTTAACAATTTTATCTTCATCAAAATTAAAATAGGTGGCTTCCCAATTGTTGATTAAAACAAAGCGGTCGGCATCACGGAATTTACCGCGGCAAAGGCGTGTGCGGTAAAGCTTGTGATATATTTGCGACATTCCCGATAAACCGTTAGATGAATATGCCAACACCACTTCGGGACATTGGAAATCTTCTCCGTTTTCCAAAATGAATTCAAATTTACAGGGATTTATACCCATATAAACACGGCCGCAGCCATAAGGGTCCATTTCAATGCCTGCAACAAAGTTACCGCTGTAAACCAGACTGAAACCGTAGGCATCGCCCGAATTTTCGGTGGTTTCCTTATCGCAAACAGCAATAAACGGATTATGGTACGCACTGCTGGCACCTGCGCGGCTTTCAATATTTTGATTGCCGTGTACAATTTCACGACGGGTCACGGTTCTTTCACGACCCCAACAGCCGTCCAAATGAATTAAATCGCTTTTGGGCATACCGTAAAAATCCATAGAAAAGCTCATAGCTTTAGTTAAACGGAACTTTTCACCGTTATTAACAATTCTTACACTGCGGGTAATGGCATCTAATTCTTCAAAAACCGAATAGCTTAAATATACGTCTAAATTTTGAAGCTCATCACGCATATGCACAACTAAGGTTTCTACCTTATCACCTTCTTCGGCATAGGTGGCAGGAAGACCGCTAAGCTTGGGCTTGGAGTTTAATATTTCATAATCACAGTATCTTAAAACCGTTAAATTGCTACCGTCAGAATAGGTTGCTTCCATTGACGGAATACGAAGGTCTGCACCGCCTTGTGGCGCATATTCAAGCGGGATATAATCGGTAGATTTGCAGTCGCAGTCAAACGCTGCCATATGTCTGTGCTGAAAATCAAACACTTCGTCAGCACAAAATTCGTTATATATTCTTTTACCCCAATACAAATGCGCTAATATTCCGTCGTTAAACACACCCATAGCATAGGTGGTTTTATTAGTATTAAGATAAAATATATTATTTTTAAATAAAATCATTTAAAACATTCCTTTTCCTTAGAAACACCAAAAGATTGCCTCCTGCTTAAAACAGCAGGTGGCAATCTAAATTTTAAACCGGTGCTTTATTTAGGACGTTATTTTTTAGCTTTCTTAATAAGAAGAAATGCAAGCACGCCGCCGCCAATTAAAAGAACACCGCCGCCAACAGCAATGATAACAATAACCCATACGGGCAAGCCGTCTTTTTCTTCTTCGTTATTATCATTATCATTATCTAAATCAATGTCTACATTTTCGTTCGGGTCTTGAATATTAATCTGAGGGCCTTCATCTTCACCCTCCTCTTCGTCTTCTTCGGGCAGGGTTTCACCTATAGCAAGGTTAGCCATTGCTTCATTGAATTCTACAAATGAATATGTGCCGTTACCGTCTGCAGAATCACTGCCAATCTTCCAAAGAAGATGATTTACGTTTGCATTATAATCCTCAGTATTTTGTAAGAACGTGCCCATAAATTCGGTTCTTTCAAGAAGGTTTTCACCGTTACCGTTCTTTTCAACCAACTTGAAATCCCAATAATAAGCATCGCCGTCCCAACCGGACTGAAGACCAACGATTATATCTGTCTGCTCGGGCAAGGTTTCAAACTCAATCTCAAAATGATTTCTTCCCACATTTTGAAGAAGCACAGATGCATATTTTCCTGTTTCTTTATTATAAATCATATTCATATTGGGATTCGGGAAGGTTGAATTATGACCGGTATGCAAGGTTTTAACCTGTGCAGTTGCCGAATTTACACCTGTGCCGTTTTCGCCGGGATCACAATAATATTCAAACGAGAAGATATATTTGGTAGAGGGCTTAATCTCTTTGCCGTTTCTGTGTATACCAACATGCTGATGGAATGCCTGATATGTTAAAACACTTCCTAATTTTTCACTAAACTTATAGTTTTCCTGCTTAAGCATATAGGGACCGCCGGTAAGTGTTTCTTGGCTACCACCCTGGTTACCACCCTGGTTACCGCCTTGGTTACCGCCTTGGTTACCGCCGCCTTCGACAACATCGGGGCATTCTTTAACCTCTGCAACAACATTGGTATCATTACGAATGTCTAAAACACCTGTGGTTTTTGCATCAAAATCAAGCTCCATTGCAACGCTGCCATCGGGCTTCTTTAATACAATGTTATCAATATAACCCTTAAAGCCGGGCCATACGTAGAAATTAATTTGAAGCGCTGTGTTGTTGTTTTGAATGGTTGAAGAATATGTAAGCCATGCATTCTTTGCAAAGTTCTTTTCATATAACGGAGCCGCACATTCTCCAACATTGCCACCGGTGCGAACATTCAATTGTGAGTTAGCAGCACTTTCTAAAGTATAATACTTAAATTCTACAGCATACTCACCTACAGGTTGATCATAGATAGCTTGTTCCAACACGATGCAGGTATGAGATGTACATCCTGTAGTGTCGATGTACAATCCGTTATTTTTCACTTCGGGAAGGGTAATCTTGTCATATGTGGTTTGTTCAACCTCACAGGTTGTTCTGTCCACATAATTTGCAAATTCAACCTCTGTACCGTCTACTACAACCTTAACGTTCCAGATATAAAGCTCTGCAGGACCGTCAACGGCTGTAAGTAAAAATGATTTGTCTGCTATATCACCGTTATAAGCATAGCTGCTAACGCCTGATACAAGTGATGCCTTGCGGATATTGGGGTTGCTGTATAAATCAACATCAACCTTACCGCTTACAAGGTAATAATCAAAGCTGAAGGCATAGCTGCTTGATGCCTGATTGTTGGTTGATCTGAAAAACTCGCCTGCAGCATCCATAGTTAATTTGTATGCAACTACAGAATCGTCTTCCTCTGCACCGGCTGATTTAGGACATTCATCAATTTTTGCAACCATAGCAGGATTATCACTATTTATTATGTTTGTGGTTTTCTCTTCAAAGTCAAATTCCATTACAACAACGCCGTTAGAATCCTTCAAAACAACGTTATCAATATAACACTTCAAGCCGGGCCATGCATAGAATCTAAGCTGAATGGCGGTGTTTTGATTAGCAACAGTATATGAATACTTTGCCCATTCATTTTTAGTAAACTGCTTTAACTCGGGTGTCTTATAATTACCGACGTTACCTGCAGTGGCCGTCTGTAAAACTGAAGCTGAGGTAGCTTCAAGAACATAATAATCAAATTCAATAGTATAATTACCTACATGCTGATCATAAATTGCCTGCTCTAATACGAAGGCTGAACGTCCCGTACAAGCTGTGGTATCAATATAAATACCTTTATTGGCTTCTGCCGCACTGCCTGATTTGGGACATTCATCAATTTTTGCAACCATAGCAGGATTATCACTATTTATTATGTTTGTGGTTTTCTCATCAAAGTCAAATTCCATTACAACAACGCCGTTAGAATCCTTCAAAACAACGTTATCAATATAACACTTCAAGCCGGGCCATGCATAGAATCTAAGCTGAATGGCGGTGTTTTGATTAGCAACAGAATATGAAAACTTTACCCATTCATTTTTAGTAAACTCTTTTAACTCGGTTGTCTTATAATTACCGACATTACCTGAAGTAGCCACCTGTAAAACTGAAGCTGAGGTAGCTTCAAGAACATAATAATCAAATTCAATGGTATAATTGCCTACGTGCTGATCATAAATTGCCTGCTCTAATACGAAGGCTGAACGTCCCGTACAAGCTGTGGTATCGATGTAAATACCCTTATTGGCTTCTGCCGCTGTTACGGATAATATTCCGCACAAACACGATGAAACTAATAGGCACATCGCTAAAATAATTCCCAATGATTTTTTTAACATTTTTTTACCTCCTATTATTTAACATATTGAATCTTCTTTGGTGCGGTATCGATTGCCTTTACACCGCTCGTTAAAGAAGCTAAATCATTTGCTTTCAAAACTGTTCCGTTAGCAAGCTGAGTAACCGAAACCTGACTTCCTATATTATCCTTATCAAAAGCATAGGTCTTTGATAACGGCTGCTGAACATAAGTGTTGCCCGAAACTGTGGCATTTTTGCCTGCTTCGTTCAAATAATAACCGTAAATTAAATATCTGTACGATGTATCAAAAATGTTACCCGTTATTTTAAAATTGCTACCGGGATTTGGATGTCTCCACAAGCAAATGTGAGAAACTGCAGAGCTGTTTGAGCCCAAACGGCTCTTGGGGTCAAAGCAGCCATATCCGGCAAATCTTAAAATATTGTCTTTATAAGTAACATTTTCGGTTTTGCCGTGTTCATTAAATGCTTCAATATTGTAAACACAATATTCAATCAAGTTCTTTGAAAAATTGATGTTCTTTTGAACCGCAGCAGAGCTGGTCTGATGTGTAAGACCTGCATCATAACACTGATAAATCCAGTTCTTTTCACAAACAACACCGTCACAATCACGCCAGAACTGTATTCCGTTACCATATCTTACAAATTCATAATCAGTTACGCAACCGCCTATGTATCCGATTTCACAGCCCCTGATTTTTACGTTCTTACACAAATTTATTGAAATACCGTGCTCACCGCCGTATTTAACACATAAATTTTCAATAACAACATTTTCAATATAGCCTGTAGCGTAAATAATATGACCTTTGTCATTTACTTCAATAGAATCATATAACGCACCCGGATTTCCCTTATCGCATCTCAATTTTAACTTACCCTTAACGGTACAGAAGGTTAAGTCACTAATGAGAGCTTTTGAATTAAGTGCAAAAACACCAACGTCTTTACCGTGGTCGAATATAATACCACCGGCCGATTCGACTTCATAACCCTGAAGCACCCAAATACCCTTGCTTTCCTCTTTCCAAAGAGCTTCATCCGCAAGGTTTGCAACACTGCCGTAAATGCAGGGCTTTGCACCTTTGCCGTATGCACCGTAAGACATATTTGACTTTAATTCAAACTTTTCTCTATAAACGCCGCCACGTTCAAACAAAATGGTGCTTCCTTCGGGAACCACATCAATAAACGCTAAAGAGTTCCACGCCGTTTCGGGCGATTTGCCGTCGCCACCTTGCTTTGCACGATAAGAAACGTAATAAATGTTTTTGTTTTTAAGCAAAGTATCGGGCAAATCAATGATTTCCTTACGAAGCGCTTCGGCTTGATTGTCATAAGGACTATGCATTTGCATGGGCAAAATTGCCGCATTACCCTCGTACGGCTTTTCGTATTCAATCTGCTCGTTATTAGAGGTTGTACCGTCATTTGAAGGCTTTGAATTCTCGGTTTTGTCCGAACCGCAGCCAACAACTGAACACAACATTAAAGCGATTAAAAATACAGAAATCACTTTTTTCATTAAATATTTCACCTCAAAATTTACGTTAAAAGCTTGCACGCTTTACTGTTTTTATCAATTTTAGAAATTGATTTTTCGAAAGCCTTCTGATTATTAGCAGGAAGCTTTTCTTCATCCAGCCAAAGTGCAGCATACGCTCCCCGCGTTTTTTTCTGATAATAAAGATTGCCGTCAAAAACAATATCCAACCCCTCTTGCGAAGGCGAGGTTAAATAAACGAGATACCATCTGCTAATCTCTAAGATGTTGTTTTTAATAACAAATTTTTCTGCTTTTGTTTTTCTGTACCAACAGCAAATGGCCGACTGCGCCCACGGGTTAAAGCGTTGATTGCCCCATGTATAGCCCGAAGCCCTGATAATATTGTTTTCGTACAATACGTTTTTAACAACAGGGCTATTTTCGTCCACAAAAAATTCCAAACCGTAATTACAATTTTCAATTAAGTTGTTTGCTATACGTATATCACGATGAGTACATACAGTGCCTTGATGGGTTATGCCTGCATCGTAGCATTGGTAAACCCAATTGTACTCAACATTAAGGTTTATACAGCCTTCCCAAACCTCTATCCCGTTTCCAAAACGAATAGTTGGGTCTTGCAAGGAACCGCCAATCCAACCGATTTCGCAGCCTTTTATAGAAATATTTTGCGTGTTAGAAAGCCCTATGCCGTGACCGCCAGTATAACGTATACATAAATTTTCAATCACAATATCCTGCACGTTATAACCGTATAAAACATGACGGCGTGAGCATATTTCAATATTTTCGGCGCTAAGGGCGGGATTGCCGCCTTTACTTTTTAGAAATAGCTTTGCATTTTCGGCATCATGATAAAAATCGTAATCGCACACCAGTTCTTCTAAACAGTATTTCTTTATGCCGACCGATTCGCCGTTATCAAAAGCAATAAGCCCTATATCCCACAAGGGTTCACCGTTTTCACTAACTGCTTCAAGCGACCAAATACCGTCACCGCAGTCTTGCCAAAGCGAATCTATTGCATAATTCTTTTCAGAACCGATAAAAACGGGTTTTTCACCCTCGCCGTATGCACCGTAAGAGCAACCCGACTTAACGCCGAAGAAGCCCCTGAAAACACAACCTCTTTCAAATAAAAAGGTTGTGTTTTCGCTGAAGCGCTCCTGATTTTTTTCTATTTGTTCAAGTGTTTTCCAAGGGGTTTCCTTTGTTTTACCGTCGTTATCGTCACTGCCGTTTGAAGAAATATAATAAACCTCGCCGATGCAATTAATAAGCGTATCGGGATAATTTAGAATTTCTTTTTTCAGGCGTTCTGACTTATGTGCGACCTCTTCGTCCCCCACAACGCTGAAATTGGCGGGATGCAGGTCCTCATAAGCCAGTAACCGCGATTCTTTAGAATATTTCATTTTACTTCATTCTTGAAAGCTCTTTGTTCGCAAGTTCAATAGCGTTTTTCATGCCGCCTGTAAAGTTTCTATCCATTTCTGACTTAATCTGTGCCGTTCCGCAAGTTAAAAGATGCTGACAGTACCAACCGTTATTATAACCCGTGGTATCGCTCCACATCATAGTAGTCAAAGCGGACACCTTATTTAAATCTCTGGTATAGTCTACGATTTCAAGGATTGAGCCTTCGCCTTCTTTGAGGTCATAATAGAAATTAGACATATTATAATTATTTCTGTCAAGCATATATCTCATTACATAAGGTGCAATTTCAAGGTTTTTAGCACCCTGAGGAATACCATAAGCAGTGTTTTCTGCAAGAATCTGATAATATTGTTCCTGACCGTCTACCGAAGGAATCGGAACTGCCTTAGCATAACCCTTGTTCTTTAATTCGCGAATGTAGAAGTGGCCCTTACGAAGACCGATTTCAGCAACCATACCAAAAAGAACCTTACCGGCGTTCATACCGTTAACGTCCATAATGGTCTTGTCATAAATACCCTTCTGATAAGCTGAGTTCATATACTGCCATGCCTTAACGGTTTGAGCGTGGCTTAAATTAGAAGTGTATTTTTGGCCGTCAAAGCTAACAGGAGGACAACCGATAGAGTATGCATATTCACCGAAGGTGGTTGTAATGCCATAATAACCCGAACCTGCGGCTTTTACAAATTTTTCAGCAATTTCATGCATCTTGTCCCAGGTCCAATTGCCATCTTTCCAAAGAGTATACGGATCCTCTAAGTTATATTTTTCAATAAGATTGGAGTTATAAACTGTAACCATAGGTGAATAGTAGGGAGAACCCACCATATTTGCTGCATACACCTTACCGTTAAAGGTATATGACTTCATAACGTGCTTATCCCAAGCGGTATCGTTAAAGTTATAACCACTATTGGTAATAGGCTGTAAATACTTATACCAGCTGGGTACTTCTTCACGAACTCTGATAAGGTCGGGAGAATCGCCCGATGCTACTCTTGCAGCAAGCTTGGTTGAATAGGTATCATAGCTTTCCACGGTCCAGGTATATTTAATGCCTGTTTCCTTAGTAAAGTTATCCAATACCTTTTTAGCCTGAGCAACTGCGCTGATTTCGTTCCAGTCATAAATTTCAATGGTTTTTCCTGCTGCATCCTTAGGAATTGTAGCTTTAACCTCTGCCCAAGATAACGATGTTTCTTTAGCTGTGGTGTTGTCAACACCAGTGTTGCCACCCTTGTCTTTCTTTTCGCAACCAATTAGTGATGCCAAAATCAAAGCCACCAATGCTAAGGATATGATTGATTTTAATTTCATAAAAATACCTCCTTATATTTTTAACCGACTATGCCGGTTGAAGCTATACTCGTGATAAATCGTTTTTGCAATATCATATAAAGTATTAACATCGGCAAAACGAACATTAAACAAGCCGCCATTGCAGCATCTGCCGCTGCTGCCACATCACGACTGTTTAAGAAGAAATCGTTTAAGCGCATTGCCATTGTCGGATGGGCCGACATAAACATCTGCGCATTATAATAATCGTTCCAGTGCCAAATAATTGACAACAGCGAAACTGTTAAAACTGCCACACCCGATGACGGTACTATAACACGCACGTAGGTTTGAAGCTCAGTTGCGCCGTCAATCCAGGCCGCTTCGTGCAATTCCTTGGGTATTCCCTTATAGAATTGCTGATAAATATAAATGCTAAAGCCTGCCTTTATTCCGACCGATGTGATTGCGGGCAAATAAACCGCAAATGCCGTGTTAAGTAAATTCGGTCTTAATTCGTAACCTGTTATATCACCCAAAATATCTAAAATTCCCAAAATATCGAACGAATGGAAATTTATGTAATTGGGAATAAGCAGCATTGAGGGCGGTACAAGTATCATAAGTACCAGGAAAACGTTCAAAACCTTTTTTAATTTAAAATCAAAGCAAGCCATACCGTAAGCGGCAACGCCTGTTGAAATAATTGTAAGGACGGAAGCAAAAACTTCAATCCAAATAGTATTCCAAAGCGAGTCGGGCATAAGCATTACCTTAAATGCCGCTTGAACCGATTCAAAAGAAAATGCCTTTGGCACCCATTCAATTGTTGGGTCCATAAAATCCGCAGGATTTCTGAATGCGTGTGCAATCATAAATAAAATTGGATAAATAAGAATATATGAGAATGCTATTAAAAAAACATATCTCACAAGGGAAACAAAAGCATTTGAAACAAAATTTTTCCATTTAACGTCATTTTTAGGAAGATGCGTATTAATTTTCATATCAACATCACTCCCATCGTTTCATACAAAGCTTGTTGTATGCAAAAAGAATTATTGCCATAAAGGCACCTGCCACAATAAAGTAACCCCACATCATAGCCGAGCTCTTATCATATATCTGACTGCTGAACATTGTAGAGGTTATTTGTTCCATTACAGGTGTTGACATAGAGGTTAGTAACTCTACCATTGTAAACAGCAACACAAGCATTATTACGTTTCTAAGCATGGGAATTTCCAAAAACCAAAGAATTTCCCAACGGTTAGCGCCTTCAATCTTACCAACCTCATAAAGCTGAGAGGATATACTTTGAAGTCCCGCTAAGAATAGAATGGTTTGTACGCCACAGCTCCACACCAAATTAAAAACGTTTGCCAAATAATCCGAAAACAGAGTTTGAATAGCTGTTGGTAAATTCAACTCCGAAAGCATAGCATCAAAGTCAATTAAACTGCCGTAGGTATATTCGGCACCGCTTGAAACCGTGAATAAGGATGCATCAACATAATTACTTTGAAGAATTGTCATCGTTACCGAGCCTGCAATAATTACAGGGAGGAAAAACACAGCCCTGAAAACCAGCCTACCCTTAAATTCCGAATTTAAAACCAATGCCAAAAACAAGCTTAAGGCAATAATTATAGGAAGTGAGGTCAGCATATTTATTACAGAGGTTTTCAAATTGTCAATGTAGTAAGCATCATCAAACAAAATGTTTTTATAATTTGCAAGCTTTACAAAGGTGGTTGTTAATCCGTCGGCACCGATATAAACCTCGGACAACGAATATAAAACCGAGCTTATTAACGGAAAAACAAAAAACATTGCTAAACCGATAATCCAATGCAAGCAGAAAAAGTAACCGCAACGGTTGTGTTTGTCTATAAAACTTTTATTTTTCTTAATTTTCATTTCGGTCACCATTTTTGTTTATATAAACAAACCCATTTTCACTAATTGTTCCAATTTCGGTATCCTTTTCGGTTGATGACATATTGGTGTATGCAACAACACCGTTATCAAAAACAGTTTTAATTACACCGTTTTCTAAAATTGTGTATTCATCAATGGCTGCTCCTTGAATTAAGGAATAATATTTGCTATATTCGCTTACTTCCTTTGTGATTTCATCCACATTATCTGAAAACAATGCAGAATAAATTTCTACATTAGTTTTGGATATAAAGCCGTTAGAATAATTTTTAAGCAGGTTATAGCCGAAACGAACACCGCTTGAAAGAGCGCCCAGCTTTACTTTGGTTCTGTCGTCGGCAGAATTTAAAGGCTCGCTATAAATATTTTTAGTTCCCACAAAAACCATTTGATAAAACGGAATATATTGGTCTATTTCATCATAGCCGTAATCCTCGATTTGAAGATTTAAAATGTTATCACTAAATTTTGCAGCATAAGCGTTAGCATTATCGGTAGTGATTTTAATGTTTTTTGAACGAATATTTTTCAAGTATTCTTCAACATCACTTTCGGTATTTGCCTTCATTTCATATTCAGAATTGCTATAATCCGAATAACAAATTTCACCAAGTGTAGCTAATGAAATATTAGCAATTCCATTTTTTGCGGTCAAATTCGTCACCTTGTTAATAATTCCGCTTAATTTGCTTCTTTTAACAAGATAATAGCCACCGATTTCCTTATCATAATCACGCAAGGCGGGGTCATTGAAAAATCTTTTAGACTTCTGCAAATTGGCACTTTTAGCAGCACCGTTAAGGGTAGAAACACCCGCACCTGAGGACTTGAATTTTATAACGTCAAAATCAAACGAAATATAATCCTTATAATCGCTTATAAGCTTTTCCATATCGGACTTCTTACCAAGCAGCTTATAACCGCCGGCAATTTTTCCAACATCAATACCGCTGCTGCCAAAGCCTATCATTTGAACAAACGGCATAGACCCTGTATCGTTCTTTAACCGGCTGATAATTTCAGCCGCTTCGGCAAAGGTGGTAGCGCTTTTTCTTGTTTGATAAGGAATGCCCAAAGCCAATCTTTTAACCTTGGCACCGCCGATAACTGATATTGAATATAAAGCACTTGCCGCATCAGTTTTTTGCATACCGTTATCGGTAAGATATTCCTTATATTTCTTTGCCATACCGTTATAGTTGGCGTTTTCGTTTGAAAGCGGATAATAACCGACGGTAAAGCTTTGGCGGGAAATGTTTTCAGCAACTGTAGTTATGGTGGTTGAATTAGAGTCAAGCTCTTCAGCATAAATATCAAAGCCGCGAGCAAAGCATTTTGCATATACTGAAGAATAGCCCGTATCCTTATCACCGGTACTTGCTAAAATTTGTGCAGCTTCAGCTCCTTCTTCAATAATAGAAAGCAACGCCTTATCCTTATTTTTTATGCCGAATACAGGCATTTTGTTGTGTTCTTCTTCAACATATCTTGAAAAAAGCACTCTTGAATAGTCGGTTCCGTATACTTCGGTGGAATAATTTTTCATCGTGTCTGAATTGGTATATATAAGACCACCGTTACCTGACGGAACAAATAAATACGAATCCTCAGCGCCGTTTTTGCAGGCTGATACATAAGGTGCCAATGAAATACTTAGCAGCTTATGTGTATCACCTTCGGTTATTTTTTCCTTGATAATTGAAATTGCAAATGAATCTTCTCTTATGATAAATTGAACCGGAACAGAAATTTTGAATTCTTCAAAATAATATGTAAGCTCTATTCCGTTATCTATAAGCCTTGCATCAACATTATTGTTTAAAACAGCCGAGCCATAGCTTCGTGTGAAATCAAGCGCTTTTGATATGTTTTCGCTCACTTCAATTTGGATGGGTGAAAAAAGACTGTCATTTCTTTCATTTAATAAAAATGCTTCCGCAGGAACGGTTCCCCATACAGTGTCGTCAGCCTTTTCAATAAAGAAAACCTGCTTTTCTTCATTGTTCCATTCTAAAGAAAAATTGTCATTATCGGCTATTATGCCCGATTCGACCGCATTTATTTCAGGAATTTCCCACGCTTTAGAATTGCCGCCATTACAGCCGGTAATTGTAAAAACAATAACCAAGGCAGTAATTAAAGCAACCGTATTTTTAAGGTGATAAATTTTGTTCATCGATATACCACCTCCATATAAACTGCATAAATAAAGTTAAATAATTGCTGCAGCATAATAAATGCCATAAACAATATAAATACAATCACAATCATTAAAAAGATTGTTATAACCGTTGTTAACAAAAATTTCGATAACGAATAATCGTGAATGGACATATTACCGATTATTATTAAGAAAAGTGTAAACAGTGTACCTACAAGCGCTATTCCGTTAATAAGTGCAACATCGTTATATGTAAGCATATAAGACAATGCCATTACCAACAGGTTGGCAATAATAATGGGCTGTAAGGAATAAGCTGTTGCCTGTGTAATTTCAGACAAGGTTCCCTTACCGGACATTATGGTTGCAACAAGCCAGTTTGCAATTATCCATAACAATACCAAGCCGCCGGTGCTTGCAAGGGTATATAAAGAATTGTAGCTGTTTACATCGGCAGTTTTAAATAAGAAGCTGCTGCCTGTATATTTTAAAATTGAAGTAACAACAAATAAGAAAATCAAACCTAAACTAATAGGAACTGAACCTGTTTTTTTATTTTTAATATCGCCAAAGGCTTTAAACGGATGGAAATAAATATCCAATACTGTCGCAAGCTTTGCGTTTTTAATTTTTCTTTCTTCTTTTTTCTTTGCTTTAACAAGAAGCCATGCGGCAACACAAATAAGTACAACTGCAACAATAAAAATTACAACAAAGTTTTCCTTGAAAAAGCCCTTCATAATTTCTTGATATGCCAAATCATAGGTTACATAATCATACGAAATTTCAGCATATTCTTTAGCTTTTTCAAAATCACCTTCCGCATAGTACGACTTTGCTAAGCCGCGGTATGCATATATGCAGTTTCTGTCCTTAGATATACATTCTTCCCAAATGCTTTTTGCCTTGCCGTATTGACCTTCAGCAGTAAGCACCAATGCGTTGGCAACCTTCTTGCCGTGTTCGCTTTGCTCAAAAATTGTTACGGTGTTTCTTTCAGAGTCACCAACCAATACCTGATTACCGTTTACTGCCAAGCAACAAGCGTTTTTAAACTGTCCGAGCTGATTTCCTTCCTCTGCACCGCCACCAAAGGCAGTGATTAGGTTACAATCAGAATCGTAAACATATACTAAACCGTAAGTTTGGTCTAAGGAATAAATTAAACCGTTATCATCAACACCGATAGCACAGAAGTTTTGTACCTTCTTTTTTTGCCAGGTTACTACAATTCTGTTTTCCAAAAAATTGTAACCGGTAGCACCGGCGGTTTTACCGTAATTATTTCTTCTGTATAAAATATTTGTGCCCGACGGGCTAAGCATTTGTATTTGACCCGTACCGTTATTTACTGCCAAAGAGGAGGTGGCACCCGTACAGGTGTATAAAAAGCCCTCTTTATCAATGGTCATATCACTAAATGCATAAGGCAAAACTCTTGTTTGCTTTGCGCGTTTAGCATCGGTATTTGTCAATTTATCCCAAAGGAATGAAATCACATCTAAAGCGGTATGTTCAACCGCATTGGCACCGAAAAAGCCCTCAAATTCAAGCTCGGGATTAAAAAACAATGCTCCGTAATAAGAGCCCGTGCTAACCACATAAAAGTTTCCGTCGGAATCCTTCAATATAGAGGTGGGTTGAAAAATAAAATCCTCGGGAATTACTTCCGCATTCGGTGCTTCTATAGTTTTAATAAGCTTACCCTCGGTATCAGCTACCAAAATTTGTCCGTTTTTTGTTGATGAAATATAAATCATATTATTATCAACAAAAACACCGGCCGCACCCGAAAAATTAACATTAGAGCCACTATCGTCGGTTATCAATATTTCTTTATTAAAAGAATAATCCTTATTTAACACATATAATTTAGATGCTTCGCCACATAACAAATAAACAAAATCATCCTTGCAATATATGTCAGTAATACCGTTTAACGTTTTATCATTGCCGATAGACTCTGCAGAAATTGTACCAATGGGGTTAAACATACTTCTGCCTATAACGGTTAAATTTTCGCCTATTGTGTCCCAATGGTTGAACGATTGACTTGATTTTGCCGATACCGTTAAGCTAAAAACAGATACAAAAATAAGCACAAGCGACAAAACGGTCAACAATTTCTTTTTCAAAGTCATCACCTACTTAATAAATACTTCATATAAGACTATCCCTTTATACCTGAGCTGCTCATTGTTTCCATAACATTGCTTTGTGTGCACCAGAAAACAACAATTGGAGGAATCATCAAAATAACTGTTGCAGCCATTGCGCTACCGCTTCTTGCTATACCGCCTGCTGTCAAGGATGACATTACCTGCGGCAAGGTTTTTAATTCTTCGCTGAAAATAGTGCCGCCGGGAATAATTGACCACATATCCCTGAAAGAGAATAAAAACAGGGTTAACCATGCGGGTTTAATTAGAGGCATAACAATTTGAATAAATATTCTTATAATTCCCGCACCGTCAATTTTTGCAGCTTCCAAAAGCGCATCAGGAATTGACATATCAACATACTGCTTCATCAAAAAGCAGCCCATGGCCGACGGAATTGCGGGAAGAATATACACCCAATAGCTGTCAATAATATTGGTTTTACTGAAAATCAGATACTGTGGAATTGCTAGTGTATAAGAGTTATAAAGCAATGCAAATTGCACTATTGCAAATAAAAGCTTTTTATGCTTTAAATTTGATTTTGAAAATGTAAATGCCGCGCCTGAAGCCGCAAGAATGTGCAATATTGTAGAAATCAAAGCCACAAAAACGCTGTTAAATATGTATCTTGATACAGGCACCCTTAAAGAAGAAAGCAGGCTTGGCAGCACTTCATAATTCTTAAAGGTGGGTCTTTCAACCCAAAACTTTGGCGGAAACACCAATAACTCTTCAAGCGGTTTTAACGAGGTTATGACGCAATAAATTAAAGGCAAAACCGAAAAAAGCCCCATAAGTGTAAGAAAAACAAAAAATGCAAAATTGCCGAATTTTGAACGGGTGTACCGTCTATACTGCGATTTTAACTTATTGTTTTTTTGAGGACCAAAAGACTTATTTTTAAACATCTCTACATCCTCACTTTCCAAGTAATTCCAAAAGGTTTTCTATAGCTATTTTGGTAAATGCCATCAAAACAAACAAGAAAACCGAAATGGCGGCTGCATAGCCGAATTCGTAACGCAGCGTTCCCACATCACCTAAATAAGATACAATGGTATCAAGTGAATTATTTACACTGGGGTAGCCTGCCAATGCTGTAATAACCGCACCGATGGAGAAGGATGACTGAATTTGCATTACTGCACCGAAAAGCAAAATGCTCTTCATTGAAGGTAAGGTTATATACCATAATTCCTGCCATCTGTTCCTGATACCGTCAATAGCACCCGCTTCAAAAAGCTCTTCACTAACATTTTGAACACCCGCAACGTTAGCCAAAAAGGCAACACCCATATTGCTCCATAATTGCACGATTATTACAATCATCATATTGTAATTAGTATCCTTAAACCATACAATTGGGTCGTTAATTAAGCCAATGGACAACAAAAGACTGTTTAAATAACCGTTTGAGTCACCACTGAATGCAACCTGCCAGATATAAAACGCGTTACCTACAAGAGCCGGTGCATAAAACAGGAATGCCAAAAATGTTCTTAATATTGGATTGAATTCACTTATGCACCACGCCAATAAGAAGGATAGCATAAAGCCAACCGGACCCGTAATTACAGCCATAATTAAGGTGTTTTTAAGTACGGTAATAAATATTTTATCCTCCATAAACATACGGAAATAATTACCAACACCGTTAAAAATAGGTGTGGAAACCATATCGTAATCGAAAAAGCTGAGTACTACAGATGATACAATCGGCAATACGGTAAACACAGCAAACAAAACCATAAACGGCGCCAAAAGTACGGTATATGCCGCATTTTCTTTAAACATGCTTTTGTTTAAACGTTTATTTTCTTTTAGCATATTGTTCCAACTTTCTAGCAATTTCTATGTCTGCTTCTTTTCCCCAAGTGGTAAGTGAATCCTTGGGATTTTCTCTCGTAGAGGGGTTAACTACATTCCAAAGAGCAAAGTCAATAGACCTTGCAACATAATAGCTTCCGGGAACCTCGGGTATTTCTACAGTGTCCTCCCAAGCGGAAACGATACTATTATACATTTCACGGTCCCAGGACATATTTTCTAAAGCCTCTTTATTTGAAACGGCTATTCTACCAATAGGGCCCAAAACCGATTCCAAGCTGTTGGAATAAGATAATTGAGTTTCGCTTGAAGTCCACCATTTTAAAAATTCCCAGGCTATATCAGTTCTTTTGCAGGACTTAATAATGGCACAGCCTGTACCGCTACCGGCAGAAGCATTATTAATTGTGCCGTCAGCCATTTCAATACCGGGTAATGCTGTCATATCCCATTTGCCGTCAATTTCACTTGCGGCATCCTTAATTGTGTTATATAACGTATAAGGCGCTATACCGATTGGACAACTACCAATTCTGAATCTATTATAAAAATCCAACTGATACGGCAGCTTTAATTTTGTATAATAATTTGTCCAATTTATAAAAATATCCAATGCTTCGGGAGAAGTAAGATTGGTTGCAGTTTGGTCCTCGTTATAAAGTGACAGACCGTTTTGAATCATAAGGGTTGGATAAACAGACAATGAACCAACACCGTTATTTACAAGATTCATATCGGTAATTTGTGTATAGGGCAACCAGGTTGTCAAATTATTTCTGGACAACACCTTCGAAACATGCTTAAATTCATCCCATGTTTTAGGAACCTTCAAATCAAGCTTTTCTAAAATATCGGTTCTGTAAAACATCATCATAAAGCTTTGAGTATCGGGCAAAGCGTACAGACCGTTATTATATCTGTAAGGGATTTCAGCCCCTTCAACAAAACGGCCCAGTACTTCCTCACAATCATCAAAGGTACTCAAATCGTAAAGAACACCTCTGAGTGCAAGGTTTACCGGCTCGGTTCTGGTTTGCTGAAGAATAACATCAGGTCCGTTACCTGAAAGCACACCCTGTATTACAGTTGCGTTTGATATTTTAACATCCACCTGATAATTCTTTTCAGCCGAAAATGTTGACTGTATCAAGCGGTTAAGAATTTGGGCTTGATCTCTGCCCCAGTTAACCCAAACGGTTATCTTGGCATCAGAGGATGAATCATCACCCGAAATGTTGTTATAATCCTCCATAAAGGAAGAAATAAATCTTTTAATAGAAAATATTATTTTGTCAAAAAAGTTTACCTTGCTATATTTGTGGTCATCATCTTCCGATGAATAAAATGCTATTCTATCCACATCAAGCGGCATACTTCTCATATCATTAAGGCATGAGCTTAATGCCGTATAGGTAGAAAAGTAATTGTTTTTATATCTATGTGCGGTATATGGATTGTTAAGCATCATTTCAACATTCTGCTTCATGTTGCGAACCGAGGTTGAATAGGTATTTGCCTCCCCGCTTGATAAATCTAACAGCTCTTTATCAATTTCGGAAAGCTCCTTTGAAACCTCTTTTAAACGCTCATTAAAATCAGGAATTTGTTCAAATAGGCGATAGTCGCGATATATATCAACCGTTTCACCGGTAATCATATTTATATCTACATACAATTCACCTAATTTATCAATTACCGTGCTCATCAGCTTGCAAACATTTTTATATTCGCCAACGGTAACCGCTAAAGAAACAATGTTATCGCCTTTATTAAGCCATACCAGATACGGCTGCTTGGAATTATTGCCAAAAATTTTGGTTTTCCAATTTGTTGTATAGGGAAAAGCCACCGACCTTGCCTCTTCAAAGGGGACCCTTCCGTTAATTTTCAAAGTACGGTATGTATTGCCGTTTGTTACATAATTTTGCCTGTAAATAAAATCAATACAGTAATATCCGTCAGAAGGCACATTAACCTTCCAAAAAATTTCATCGCCGTCGCTGTCCCAATTAGCGCCGCCGATATAATTGATTTTTGTTTTTACAGGGTCAGACGGATAAACCGCCGCACTGTTATTGTCCGATGCTGAATTAAGCCAATAGTCGCTTTTGTAAATTGCGGCCTCGCCCTCAACCAATATAGGTGTGCCGTTATAATTTTTACCGTCAGTCAAGCTGCTTTGGTCATAGCCTTCAATTTTTTCAACAGGAACAAATTTTATAGACTTAACTAATACTTCATCGCTTTCAGAGAAAAGCATAAGGCTGTGCTTGCCCTGCTTGAGAGGAACAATATATTCCTCTTTAAAAAAGCCATCTATTACGGTTAATGTATAGTCTACGCTATTTTCGTATAATATCGGTTGCGATAAATATTCATTTCCGTTGCCGTCAATATGCTTTTTGCCGTCATCACGCCAAAATTTAGGAATTTCAAAATTCGTGCATTCCGCCTGTGCCTTGGTGTCGATTCCTATATGTATATTATTGGAAGAAATCTTATCGCCCAACGAGGAATAACAAATTGAAACCTTATATTCCAACCCCTTCAGGACATTAAAATCGTAAAAAAGCGGCTTTTCCGATGTTTTTTGGTTAATTGAAACCACAATTTCTTCCGTACTTGCCGTTTGCACATTCACAGCATTTGCAGGAACTAAAGCTATATTACATATCAATAAAATAACGACAAAAACAGAAAGAATCGTTTTTTTCATACGGCATACACTCCCTCTATATTAAATTATAAAGTTCTTCCCGTTTTTTTCAATATTGTTATGTTGTTAATATATTATATTTTGTTTCCTAAATCTTTTTTAAAACAATTTTTTCCTCGAAAAATTACTTTTTTTACTAAAGATTATTAGTTTTTTGAGCACTTTTATTCATTCTTTTCACAAAACATTATACAAAATGTTGACACTTGAGTTTTGCTATGCTACAATTAATTCGGTGATTGTAATGAATAACTATCAACAAAATCATATCTGTTGTTCGCTAGAGCATTTGAACAATATTCACATTTATCTTTCGTCTATCGGATTTGATAAATGCGAGCCATCATTTTCAAATATAAGTAACCGCGATTTTCATTTGATTCACTACGTAAAATCAGGAAAAGGCACCTTTACAATTGACGGAAGCACCTATACCCTATCCGAAGGCGATGCGTTTTACATACCTCCTTATACAGACGGTTTTTATTCTGCCGACCCGGACGACCCTTGGGAATATTATTATTTTTCATTTAACGGGGCTTTTGTTCCCGAACTTTTAAAAAAAACGGTTTTCTTCGGCAGGAATTATGTCAGCAAAATAAACAAGCACGAAGTTGCCGATATTATTTACGACACCGCATTAACGATTCACCAAAAAGAGTGTTTGGAATTTTTTGGAATTGAAAGGCTGTTTCAAATACTGCAATTTTTCCTTATAGACACCGAAACAAAAACCAAAAAATCAAATTCAGTGGTTTTGGTTGAAACCGCCAAAAACTTAATTCAAAGCGATTTCCCAAGCTCGTTAAAAATCAGTAAAATTGCAAAGCAGCTTAACATTAACCGTTCATATCTGTATAAAATATTTATTGAACAAACAGGAATAAGCCCGCTTGAATACATAACAAACCTTCGGATTCAGCAAGCAAAAATACTTTTATCCACCACCAATTACCCTTTGGGAATAATTGCCGAGCAGGTCGGATATAACAACTATTCGGTATTCTTTTCCACCTTTTGCGGAAAAACCTTTCTTTCTCCTACCGAATTTCGACTTTTGCAGCTGCACTCAAAAGCAACTGTTGAACTGAATACAAATTCAACTATTCGTATTTTCAAAACCTTGGATGAATGTTATACCTTGGATTCAAAAGCAATATCCGAGCTGCCGATAAGTATGGATAGTTATTATAAAAACGAACCGATAAAATCACATTATGCGAAGGAATTGATGTTTGACGGCATTGAATATATGTTTTTTGCCTACGAATTTGAAGATGTGCCTTCTGCAAAAAAATATTTTTTTGAATCTACTTCAAAAATACGGTTTTCACCAAACGAAACAAAGGATTTTAAAATTGTCAGCGCTGATAATAAAACCGAGCTTACCGTTTGGAAGGATAGAATGGCTTTTAGGCTTATCGGTAAAGACCCCATACATTTCAATATGTTCCGTCATTACATCGGTACAATTTTTAATTCTACCGTTTACGACCAATAATCAAAAATAGCGAGGTAATTTATGCAAAACAAAGTTTTAACCCCAAATTACAGGCAGCTTGACTGGTACAAAAGAAAAACCGCCTTCATTCACTTTACCGTAAACACCTTTACCGGTAATGAATGGGGTGACGGTACCGAATCGCCCGAAATTTTCAACCCTACTGACCTTGACTGCGAGCAATGGATAAGGGCGCTTGTAGACGGCGGCTTTACCAATGCGATTTTAACCGCCAAGCACCACGATGGCTTTTGCTTATGGCCCAGTGCTTATACCGAGCATTCGGTTAAAAACAGCCCTTATAAAAACGGCAAGGGCGACATTGTGAGGGAATTTATCGACGCTTGCCATAAATGCGGCATTAAGCCGGGGCTTTACCTGTCCCCTTGGGACCGCAATTTTAAAGAGTGGGGTACTGATAAATATAACGATTATTATGCAAATCAGCTTACCGAGCTTATGACCAATTACGGCCCGATTTATGAATGCTGGTGGGACGGTGCGGGCAGCACCGAAGCCAATTATGACTGGGCAAGATGGGTTAATATTGTAAGGGAAAACCAAAAGGATTGTATAATTTTCGGATCCCTCGGTGCAACCGAATTTGTTGATGTAAGATGGATTGGTAACGAGCTAGGAAAAGCGGCAGATAACTGCTATGCAACTATTGATGCGTCTTCTTTAGAAACCGAAACCGGACCCGAGCTTTTCCGCGGTAAAAAAGACGGTAACCGTTTTATTCCCGCCGAATGTGACGTATCAATAAGACCGGGTTGGTTTTATCATAAAGAGCAGGACGTTTTAGTTAAAACGCCGGTCGAGCTTACAAAATATTGGTTTACTTCGGTCGGTCGAAATTGCGGTATTTTATTAAATATCCCACCCGATAAGCGTGGCCTTTTGTGTGAAAAGGATGTCGAAAGCTTAAAGCTTTGGAACGATGCCATTAACGATATTTTCAAAAACAACCTTTTAGATGAAAGTGTTGACCTTTCTTCGCTTAAGGAAAGCTTTGTCTTAAATTACGAATTTGATTCACCGAAGAAAATCAACTGCATACGCCTTGAAGAAGATATTGCCTTCGGTCAGCGCATAAATAATTTTAAGGTTGAAGCGCTTGTAGACGGCGAATGGAAAACCGTAAGTGAAGGCAAGGTTATAGGCAATTGCTTTGCAAGATATTTTGATACCGTAACGGCAGATGAGATTAAAATTACAGCCACAGCCGACTGTAAGCCCGTTTTAAAATTTGTGGGCGCATTTTATGCTAATGAAGAATATTTTGTTGAAAGCTTTGAAAACGCCGAAACTGTTGACCTAACAAAATTACCCAGCGCAAAAATTATTCACAATAAGACCGACGTGGAAATCGAATTCGGCGGAATATTCCCATTTAATACCGTTGTTTTTGACGGCGAAAAGCTCCCCTATTTTGAAATTTTTGCTTTTAACGGTTCGCAATATGAATCGGTTTATTTCGGGGTAGATTCATCCGACCACGAGATATGCCAATTCAGACTTATAGAGGGTTCATATAAAATTAAAATCTCAGCTTATGATTGCGACGGCTTTAGCGATGACCTAAAAATCAGTGTTTTTAAGAGGTGATTTAATTTGAAAAATTATGAAGAATTAATTGTAAAGTACATAAAAGAACAAAAACACAAAATTTTACGCGAGCCGAACGGCAGATTAAAATATAAGTTCATTGTGCCGGGTGCTTGTTATTCGCATCAGTTGTGGGATTGGGACAGCTGGTTTACCGACATTGCAATTTCCAACAGCTTGGAAACCGAAGAGGAAAAGCAAATTTTTTCGGAATACCAAAAGGGTTGTATTCTTAATTTTTTGGAAATTATGTACGATAACGGCAGTATTCCCTTTATGACTTCAGGTGAGGACACCTTTTGTGAATGTGAAGACGGCGAATCTAACGGTGCAAAGCCGGTTATTGTTCAGCACGCATTGTTCGTTTGCAAATTTATAAACGATTTTTCGTGGATAGAAAACGAATACGAAAAGCTTAAAAAATTCCTTGCCTTTTATGAGGATAACTGCAAACACGAAAGCGGTCTTTACTTCTTTATTGACGACTGGGCAATCGGTGTTGATAACGACCCCTGCACCTTCTACCGTCCCAAAAGAAGCTCGGCTTCAATTTACCTTAACTGCCTTATGTATAAGGAATTATTGGCAATGGCTGAAATTGCCGATAAACTTAATCAAAAAGATGACAGCGAATATTATTCAAATTTAGCAAACGAGTTAAAGGTAGCAATAAACGATAAATGCTATGACGAAAGAAACGGTTTTTATTACAGCGTTGACGTTGACCTTTTGCCTATTGACACGAATCATTGGATACATTTGGGTTGTCCAAGACATTGGAACACACTTATAAGAAAAATTGACGTGTGGTCTGGCTTTTTGGCTATGTGGGCAGGCATTGCCACACCCGAACAGGCCGAAAGAATGGTTAAAGAAAATTATTTAAAGTCAAATATCTTCTATTCCGATTACGGTATCCGCACCCTTTCAAAAAGCGAGAAAATGTATCTTATAAAAGAAAGCGGAAACCCGTCCTGTTGGCTTGGTCCGATTTGGGGCATTTCCAACTACTTAACCTTCAGGGCATTGCTCAAATACGGCTATGATGACCTTGCAAAAGAAATGGCTGAAAAGACAGTGAACCTTTTCGGTCGTGATTTGGCCGAGTGCGGTGAATTCCACGAATACTATGACCCCGAAACAGGCGAAGGCATTTCAAATCAGGGCTTCCAAAGCTGGAATTTATTAGTCAGCAATATGATTTCTTACCTTAACGGCAAGCCCTATACAGAAGAATAAGCACAAAAAATCTCCACGATAAATCGTGGAGATTTTTATATTTAAGCATTATTTCCAATATCCGAGCTCTACGCCTTTTTTATAAACAAGGTCACCCATAACTTTATAACCCAGTGCATTTAAGTGAACCTCATTATGACGGTTATTATAGGTGAATCTTACGGGAATTTGGCCCGAAATTATATCTTGTCTGTCCTGATCGGTCATTTGAAGATTATAATCTTCAAAAACCTTCTCTTTAAAATATTCACGAAGATTTATACATTTGTTGCCGAATCTTGCTATGAATGCATCCGAACAATCGTTACCGTGAAACGGTATAATAGCGATAAAATTATCTGCCGTATCTGAAATCCTTTCATAACGGTTTATCAATTCATAAACAGGCACCTGACCGCCGTCATTAGCGCCCATTAAAACAACTGCGCAATAAAGATTGTCATAAAATTCGGAATAGTCAAACTTGATTTTTGCGCCTACGGGAATAACCAGCTTACTGTCGGCGTTATCTCGGCAAAGTATATATCTGCCCTCCGGCTCATACCGCATAGTATAGGGCTTGCCGTCAATAATCGGCTTTGAAATAGAAAGGTCGTACCCCATATAGCCGTAGCGGAATCGCACTTCCTCTTTGTTTATGCCCTTAAATATTTTTTCGTGAGATACAATCTCTTTAACACCCACGTCAAAAACCATTTCCTTTGATACGGTAAATTCAACTGCATTTGCTCTTGCCGAAATAGTAAAACTGGTTTCACCGCCGACACCGGCATTTATAACGGGGTACTGATTTTTAAGATATTCGCCTAAAACCGACGGATATCTGTCACTGTCAGCCATTGCCATGCCCTCAGTTAGACTGTCACCAAAGCAAACCACCGCGTTTATACCTTTGTTTTCTTCTTGTTCTGTCGGCTTGCTTGAGGTTTGATTTGAAGGCTTATTTTCTTCCTTCTTTCCCTCGCCACCGCAAGCAGAAAGCGAAAACAACATACAGCAACCCATTATCAAAGCTAAAACCTTTTTCATATTTTTCCTCCTTAAATTAATACAGGTGCACCCGTATTGGCATAATCAGTACTGTTTTTTTGCAACTTATCGTTTTTACCGGGTTTATTATTAATGCTGTTCACCGCATCTATAATATAATTGGTAACTTGTTTTGCACAAGCATCAATTCCCTCTTTTGAAAGATGGATTGTATCATCGCAAATATACTTTTCTTCGTTGCCTTTTAAAAGGCCGTAAAGATCATTGATAATAACTCCACGTTCTTCAAGTATCGGTACAATAATGTCATTAAACCGTTCAATTGCTTTGTTATTTTCAAATTGATTTTCTTTTCTTACGGGAGTTGTAGTTGCAAATATTATAATTTTGTATCTTTTCTGTAAAACATCTAAAACCCGTAACATATTTGCAATATATTCCTCTTCGGTTGAAAAACTTCCGTCACCCAAAAGGTCGCATACATCCCAATGCCCATTATTCCAATGAACAATATCCGTACCCTCCATTAAATATTGCCATTCAAATAAGCCCCTTAGGGTATATTTTGCAAAACGACAATTATCTTCAGGATACCAAATTTCAAATTTATCGCCTAAAGCTTCATTAACTACCGGTGCATATTGTTGCCTAATAGAATCGCCAAGAAAAGTAATTTTCATAAAACCGCCTCATTATATATCCTGATCATCATAATCCTGACTTAAAACAACCGCCGCCGCTTCCTTGATTTTTTCAATAAGCGCCAAATCGGTTTCCATTCCCTCAACCTGCGGAATAAACGGTACCTGCCTTACGTCACCGCCAAAAAGCTTACCGTACCAGGCAAGTGCTACGGCATATCTGCCGTATACAAGGTGCATATGATAACCGTCACGTGTCAAGGGAATACCGCCATTTTTTCTGTCAAATTCGGGAATATTTTCACGCATATACTGTATAAGCGTGCCTGCGGGAATTCGCTCAACACCCAAAAGCTTGGTTGCAAGTCGGTAACCGTCGATAACACGTTCATACATATTTTTTTGATCACGTTCATAGAACGAAAAATGCGGATGGTCGGAATCAATTTCATAAGCCCAGGTTTCGTGAATATATAATTTTGCGTTGGGTGAATGCTCTTTCACCAAATCAGCAAGCTGATTGATATACGGGAAATAGGTAAACGGTCTGCCCGACTGAACACTGCCCTGATTAAAGGTTACGATATCCCACTGCTTCATATTCAGCGCTTCCATAAAGGTAACGTGTTTACCTGTATTAATACCGTTTTCAATTAAAATATAATCGTCAGAATCAGTGGCAATGCTGTTTAAATGGCGCTTGAAGGTATGCCCGCCGATAAAGGGCACAATGCAGGTGATTTCTACACCCATCGATTTGCATAAATCCTTCAAAAAATAATGCGCATCTTCAGTATATGAATTGCCGATACCAAAAATATTAATCATGATATCCCACCTAAGCGCTGTAACTTTAATTTTATTATATTATTTTTCAACAAAACAATCAATCATATTTTGTTTTTAAAAAATGTGATAATGTTGTATTTTTTAACTTAAAAAGCCAAACCAATTGCTAAAACAATAGGTTCGGCTTTTTAAATTTAATAATATTCTTCCGTAAATTTTATAAGCGGGGTATTATCGGTAAGTCCGTGCGGGTGGTGGTCGCAGTTTTCTTTTACAATTGCTGTAATATTACCGCCGTTTTCTTTGAAATAATCAAGCAAAACCCTTCCGTTTTCATTAAAGGGTACGGTTTTATCGCTGTCACCCGCTATTAAGAAAATCGGAATATCGGTTTTTAAAAGCTTTTCTTTAAAATCAATAGGGTGTTTTCTGAAATTTAAAAGCTCCGGCAAGGTTATGCCCATATTCATTTCAAATTCTTCAATAAAGTTTGTGGTGGCTTCACCCAAAGCATAGGGACAACTGAGATAATTTAAAACAGGTGCATCAAGATATAACGCCGCAACATACTTCGGATACTGTGCCGCAAAGTATACACCCTGCATACCGCCGCAGCTCATACCAACAATCATACATTTTTCATTTAGTCCGTATTCACGGCTTAAATATTCGCAAAAACGGGGGCGCATTTGGGTGTCTTCTTCGGGACACCAACGGCTTTTATTTTCTAAATTGGCAATATAATATCCCTTTTTAAGCATTTCAATTTCAAAATCGGGAAAAGCACCGAAATATTCGGTTTTATAAAGCCATTTATTTTCCTTTGTGGGTGTGTTTGGGCAAACAAGAATTGCCCTTCTGCCTTCAAAAACAAAATCAATTTTTTTAAAACCGTTCCAAATACTTTCCATTTATATATTCTCACCCAACTCTTTAATAACTTCTTCTGCCAGCTTTTCGTAACCCTCATCAAGAAAATGTACTTCATCAGGGGATATTAAATTTTTGTTTTCTTCCGCTACCGAATATAAATCAATAACCTTTAGGTTGTATTTTGCGGCAATAGCTTTCGCAATTTTATTGCGTTGCTGCACCCTGTCGTTATGAAAATCCTTATTAATAACAAAGGTTGTCAGCACAATAAAAACAGGGGTGTCAGGGAACGCTTTTATCAGCTTTTCTAAAAATTCGGTATAAAGCTTTTCGTATTCTTCTTCACTTAAGTGCCAACCGTGTAAGCCGTTATTAAAAATAATCGCATCTCTACAAGGTAACTGCTTTGTAAAAACAGATAAGCTTTCAAAATAAAATGGATTATCCAAGCTTTTAGAGGTACCAAAACCGTCAAACAGAATTTCACCGTTTGCAAGTTTATTCGCCTGTGTTCTTGTACCGCAGGATATAGAATCCCCTATATACAAAACCCTTTTAGCAGCGGTTTTTTCTGTTCTTTCTATCCAGGTATTATCCCATTCATAAGTTTCCAATATATAATCCATAACCAGTCACCTCGTTATTATTTTTTATATTTATTCTATTATTTTTTAAAATCAAAGTCAATCATATTTTGTTCTTTTAAAATGTGATAATGTTGTATTTTCTAAAAAATATTTAATAGTATAATGCCCAAGCAGTTTTTCATATCCTTTTATGAAAGGGTGCATTTTTATGAAATTTTTTATTATTAAAAAGCAACACATAATGCTTATGCTGTGTGTTATTATTGCAACGGCGCTGTTGGTGACCGGTTCGGTAAGCATTTTTGCAAGCCAAAACCGCAAGCTTCCGATTTACTGCGTTAAAACCGACAAAAAGCAGATTGCCATCAGCTTTGACGCCGCGTGGGGCAACGACGACACACAAACGCTTATTGATATTTTAAAGGAATATAACGTCCCTGCCACCTTTTTTGTCGTCGGCGCTTGGGTGGATAAATATCCCGAATCGGTAAAGGCACTCAGTGATGCAGGCCACCGTATTGAAAACCACTCAAACACCCACCCGCATATGCCACAGCTTTCAACCGAGCAAATGAAAAACGAGCTGGAAAGCTGCAACAACAAAATCAAAGCAATAACCGGCCGCTGCCCTACCCTTTTGCGTGTGCCTTACGGCGATTATGACAACGCCGTGCTCGAAACAACCGAAAGTCTGGGCATGTATACTATACAGTGGGACGTTGACAGCCTTGACTGGAAAGACCACGCTACCGCCGACAGCATTTGCAAGCGAGTGACAAGCAAGGTTAAAAACGGAAGTATTGTGCTTTTCCATAACGATGCCGACCATACCCCCGAAGCCTTGCCGACAATACTCAAAACCTTAAAAGACGAGGGGTATGAGTTTGTGTTTATTGAGGATTTGATTTATAAGGACAATTATGAAATTATACATGACGGAACGCAGTGCAAAAAAGACGGCTGAACATAGCCGTCTTTTTTATATATTGTGTCAAAACATAGAATTGTCCCTTGTGTTAATATTTGTTATTCACTTAAAGTAAATACCGCAAAAACACTGCATTTTTGGACTTCGCCTTCAATCCCATTTTTATATACACCACAGTCGGTAACAATACGGTATTTGACTTTCTTGGAAAGGTCGTAACTTCTATAAAAATTGTTGATATATCTTATTGTTTGTCCTGCGGGTACTGTGTGTTCGCTAATTTCTTCATCCTCGGCGTTGTCCTTTTTACAAGAAGTCCAATTCCCATTTTCAAAACGTTCAATATGATAATTCGGGTTGTAAGTAACGATATATTCAGTATCGTTAACTAATTCGGTGTATATTTTGGAGTTTTCGCCATCCAATACCACCTTTGTAATACTATAATTTACACCCTCAAAATCAGTGAATTTTTCACCCAAAACCACTTCGAAATTTGTCTCAGATTCGCTTGAAATAGTGGCTTTATTCCCTTCGTTTTCTTTTTTGCAACCAGATAAAGAAAATATTAAAGCAATCAATAATAATACAGAAATAATTTTTTTCATCTTTAAACACCTCAAATAAAAGTGATTTACTCGTGAAGTATACCATATTACCGTAAAATGCACAAGCCCTTAATAAAATATTACTTTTGTATCTAATGTTGACAGCCTTGACTGGAAGGATAAAGCCACCACCGACAGCATTTGCAAGCGGGTGACAAGCAAGGCTAAAAACGGCTCAATCGTCCTTTTCCATAACGATGCCGACCATACACCTGAAGCGCTTCCCAACATCCTAAAATGTCTTAAAGACGAGGGGTACGAGTTTGTGTTTATTGAGGATTTGATCTATAAGGACAATTATGAAATTATACATGACGGAACGCAATGCAAAATTGAAAATAATTGACATTTAATAACTGAAAATACTATAATTAAAAGCAGAAAAACAAAGCCTCCCTTGTAAAGGGAGGTGGATTTTGCGTAGCAAAAGACGGAGGGATTATCACGAAATACAATCATAATAAATCGCTTGTCGGTGTTGGAAGAATTTTGCGAAAAAATATGACAAATGAGGAACGTCATTTATGGTATGATTTTTTGAGAACATATCCGATAAGATTTAACAGGCAAAAAATAATTGGTAATTACATAGTTGATTTTTATTGTGCTAAGGTTAATATGGTTGTTGAGCTTGATGGTTCACAGCATTACGAAGAAGACAGTATCAAAAAAGACACCGAACGCACAAAATTCCTCGAAAGTTGCGGGTTATTCGTTATTCGTATTCCAAACAACGAGGTTAATAATAATTTTAGGGGCGTTTGCGAATATATAGATTTACGTGTAAAACAATCCCTCAGTCAGCTTCGCTGACAGCTCCCTTTACAAGGGAGCCTTTTTTATACCACAATGTAACGCATTGCAAAGAAGACGGCTAAATATAGCCGTCTTTTCTTATTTCTTCCCAATTTCCCAAAATGCAACTGCCGCGGCGGCGGCAACGTTTAGGGAATCAACCTCGTGATACATTGGTATTTTTACGGTGTAATCACAAGCGTTTATTGTTTCACCGCTTAAACCGTCTCCCTCGGCACCCAAAAATAACGCGAGTTTTTCGCTGTTCTTTAAAATTTCATTATTAATATTGATAGTATCATCTTTTAAAGCAAGGGCAGCGGTTGTAAAACCGTTTTGTTTTAAAAAATCCACAGCATTTTGCGGGGTTGGAAAATTTTCCTTTTCAAAAAATGCCCATGGCACCAAGAAAACGCTACCCATACTAACCCTTACGGTGCGGCGGTTAAGTGGCTCACTGCAATTATTAAAAAGCAGTACAGCATCCAAACCCAATGCGGCGGCAGAACGGAAAATTGCGCCAACGTTTACAGCATCGCTAAGGCGTTCAAGCACAGCTACACGCTCGGCATTTTTAAGCACGTTTTCAAGGCTTTCACTTTGGGGGCGCCTCATTGCGCAAAGAACACCACGGGTTAGCTCAAAGCCTGTAAGCGAGGACAACACCTCGCGCGGCGCGGTATATACCGGCACGTTTGGGCAACGGTCGATAAGTTCTTTACCAATGCCGTCAATTTGCCGTTCTTCCATTAAAAAGCTGACGGGCTCTATCCCCTTATCGATCGCAACCTTTATAACCTTAACACTTTCGGCAACAAAAAGTCCTTCATCCTTTTTTAATTGCGCTTCAGTAAGGCGAGCATATACGCTAAGCTCGGGCGAATTTATATCGTTAATAGTAATTATGTTCGACATAATATTATAGCCTCGTTATTTTTTCTTTGTAAGCATTATAATAAGCAGCACAATACCAATACCTAGCCCTGCCACAAGTGCAAGCCCAAATAATGCCGCCAAAATAATTAAAAGTAAAATCAAAATAGACATTTTACATCACCTTTCAAATTATAGTTTATCGTGCGTTTGATTGTATAATTTTAGCCTTCTCCAGCGGAGAAGGGGAAGACTCTTTCGCAGTGCGAGAGAGATGTCACGAAGTGACAGAGAGAGACGAGTCCGTCAGACCAACCGAATGGTTGGTGGATGAGGAGGATATTGTTAAAAAAGTGCTTTAATGCTCTCCTCATCCGTCACCTATCGGCGCCACCTTCTCCGCTGGAGAAGGCTTCCGGGCGATCAACAATCGCCCCTACGATTTATATCAATCTAAATACATGCGATTTACATCCGTCGCGAAGCGACACCTAACCTATTCACTATTACCTCTTACTTATTACCTCGCGTAAGCGATAAACCCCAATTTACTTAACTCTTAACCCTTTTGGATAATGATTTTTGGCGCGACCATTTGACACTTTAACACCGCCAACAGCACAGCCGTTAACCATTACAACCGCCCAGCCGTTGTCACATTCTGTATCAAATTCTTCACCGTGCAAATATTTTGAAATTTCTTGGCTATCTGCCGATAAATTAATTTTTCTTTTAAATTTATTCCCCAAAGCCATAAAAAATTGGTGATGCGGCAAAATATAATTTTTCCTAATTTCACCAATAGTAACACCGCAACAAAAGGCGGTGCGGTCGGCTATTGACAAACGGTTATTATAATAAATCGGGTTACCGTTATAAACACCGACAAAATCGGGATTATAATCGGTTAATGTATCATTTAAAAACTCGATAACCGTTTTATCGGTTTTTTTGCTCACAGAAGAATAAAAATTATTTTCCGTTTTTTCGCCCTTGTGGTGTAAAACCGCCATAAACTGACCCTCGCCCTTAGCAATGTGGGGGTAAAAGCGGCGAGCAAGGTGAATATTTTCACATTTACAACCCTCAAATTTTATGCCGTCAGCGGTATATTTCGCAACCCTTTCATTAACAGGCACAAGCTCAAATTCGGGGTGCCTTTCCAAAAACGCATCAACCATCATTTCGTTTTCTTCTAAAGAGAAGGTACAGGTTGCATAGACAATAAAGCCACCGCTTTTAAGGGCTTTGACAGCGTTTTCCAAAATTTCAGCCTGACGCTTGGCACACATTTCAACATTTGATTGACTCCACTCATCAATAGCAATTTCCTCTTTCCTGAACATACCCTCGCCCGAGCATGGCGCATCAACCATTATTAAATCGAAGGTGTTTTCAAAGCGTAAAGCCAGCCTTTCGGTGTCCATACAAGTAACAACAGTATTTTGAAGGCCCAAACGCTCGATATTACCTGTAAGTATTTTGCAACGAGAGGAAATAATTTCGTTAGAAACAAGCACACCGTTTTCGCCTAACTTATTTTTAAGCTGAGTGCTTTTTCCGCCGGGGGCGGCGCACATATCAAGCACAAACCAGTCTTTTTCAACCCGAACACATTCAGCAGGCGCCATTGCGGCAGGCTCTTGCACATAAATCAGCCCTGCGTGGTGGTAAGGATGGTTACCAACCTTTTCGTAGTTTAAATAATAACCGTTTTCAACATAAGGGATTTTTTCATTTCCGAAAGGGTTAATTTTTTCAAAATCCTCAAGACTGATTTTATCGGTATTAACCCTGAAGGCTTTAACGGGCGGATTTTGAAGTTGACTAAAATATTTTTCAAAATCATCACCCAAAAGTGCTTTCATTCGGTTTTCATAATCAAGTGGAAGTTTTTTCATTCAATATTACCCTTTTCAATTTCAAGCATACACATTGAAACGGCTGTAATTGCGGCAGTTTCGGTGCGCAAAATTCGTTTGCCAAGGGATATAACCTTGGCATTAGCCAAAAGCGTTTTTTCAATTTCTTTTTCTTCAAAGCCACCCTCCGGCCCGATAAAAATACCAACACTTTTGGCGGTTTTAAGGCTGTTAAGTGCTTCGACTGTAGCCCCCATGCCGTCCTTATTTTCGTAAGGCACCATTATTAAATCAAGCGTCTTTGCAAATTCTAAAGCCTTATCAAAGCTGCAAACCGACATAATTTCGGGTATAATATTGCGTTTGCTTTGCTTAGCGGCACTTTCACTAATGCTTTGCCAGCGTGCTTGCTTTGATTTTGCCTTTTTATCATCAAGCTTTACGATGCAATGCTTCATTTCAACGGGAACAATTGCAAAAACACCAAGCTCAACACATTTTTGAATGATATACTCCATTTTATCGCCCTTGGGAAGACCTTGGAATAGATAAATTTTAACGGGCAATTCGGTATCGTTATAGTCCTCTTCGATTATATCAAGGCAAACTGCATCCTCGTAAAAAGCTGTAATTTCGCACAAATCACTCTTACCGCCGCAGCTTATAAGGCAGGTGTCGCCAATATTCATACGAAGCACATTTTTAATGTGGTTGTAATCCGACCCGCTTATTATATATTGTGAATTTTGTTTTGCGTTTTCCGTGGCAAAAAAATTAAACATTGCAAATAAACCTTTCAATTTAAGTTTAAGTAAATTTTATCATATATCGCAGCTTTTATCAACATTCTTATTACTTCAAATTATAGTTTATCGGGATAATGAAGCACAAACCAAAGCCTTCCCCAGTAGGGGAAGGTGGCAGGCGAAGCCTGACGGATGAGGTGTAAAAAACAGTTTGTACTTACAAAGCTCCTCATCCACCGCTAAAGCGGTCCCCCTTCTCCCGCAGGAGAAGGCATAGATAAACCCCAATTTATATAAATATTTTCGCAATAAAAAAACGGCATAAAGCCGCCTTTTTAACCTAAAGTTATAATTCCAAATTTATCAAGTAAAATAATCACTAATGCAATTGCAACGGCTATTACAACCATTAAAATTCGTTGCTTTAAAACACCTTTACCATCTGCTGCCCGTTTTTCATCAAGCCAATATCTATCAAGGCCGGTTCTTTTAACCACTTCCATACTTAACATTTTATGCATTCTATCGTGGAATAAAAACGGTTTTTCGTCGGGAAACAATTCATCAATTGTTACGGCATTTTCTTTTGATGTGGCATTCAATTCACGAAAACGTTCATAATATTTTCCAAAAGTATCGTCCATCATTTTTTTATAATTATCTGCCATATTCAATCCTCCAAGATGTATAATTAATTTTCATTATTCTATTATAATGATTATAGAATGTCGAAACAGCAAAAAATGTTTCGACAAGCCGATTTTATCGGCTTTGGCAAAATTAAATTAACAAAAATTTAATTTTGCCTATATTCATTGCAATGGATATAGACAAATTTTCATAGAAAATTTGTGACCAAATCAACTATTTGGTGTCGAAATAGTGCGGATTTACACTATTTCGACTTTCGATAACCATTATAACACGCATATTTTTTATTATCAATATGAAACACAAAACAAAAACCGTGAGCTTTTGGACTGCTCCAATTTGTGCGGACAGTACAAAAAGAACCCTATGGTAGTTAAAATTAAAATTTAAGCAACATACTGACATCGCTTTTCAAGTGGTGTCAGTTTTGTTTTTAGTTGAATACGTTGGTGATTGTAGAAATGAATGTACTCACCTATGAGGAGGCGAGCCTCCTCATAGGTCTGAAGTTTTGTACGGTAAATGCACTCTGTTTTGAGAATTGAAAAGAAATTTTCTGCTAAAGCATTGTCATAAGGATTTCCACGTCTTGACATTGACGGCGTAATGTTGTATTCTTGAGTTAGCTTAAAATACGGATGAGATGTGTATTGAAAGCCTTGGTCACTGTGGAGCTGCAACTCTGCGGTGACCTTCTCTTTTTTCTTAGCTTCTCTAATGGTGCTCAAAACAAGATTTATATTTTGTTCTGTGCCGGTCTTGTAGGCAACAATACTATTGTCAAACAAATCTCTAATGACAGATAGATACAGTACTCCTTGCTTTGTGTGTATGTATGAAATATCCGTAACCCACTTCTGATTCGGTCTTTCAGCAGAGAAATCTCTGTTTAGCAAATTAGGGTACTTATGCAAATAATTTCCATAGTTACGATATTTCTTTCTTCTTATTACTGAGAGTAATCCGTATTTTTGCATAACTCGGAGTACTGTCTTTGGGTTGCGATAAATACCTTTTCTTTCAAGCCATATATGGACTCGGCGATATCCGTAGGTTTTACCGCATTCTTCTTGACATTCTCGTATTTTCTCTGCCAACGGTAAATCCCATGCAGGTATATCCATTCTTTTAACATAATCATAATATCCGCTTCTTGATACATTAAAGAACTGACACATTTCACTAATTGAATATTTATCCTTATGGCGATAAATTACCATATATTTTACGCTTGTCCTCACTTCCTTTCGGTGAGCGAGAGAAAATCCCGCATCAGTTCATTTTCCATTTCTAATGATTTGATTTTTGCATCCTTGCGAGCAATGATATATTTCAGTTCGGCAACTTTATCTTGTTCACTAACAATGTAATCTTTTGGCGGTCTGCCTTTGCGTTTTAACGCTATTCCTGCTGCAAGTTTACGTTGATTTATATTATATCTACTGATGAAATTGTGTACTTGCTCGTATGTAAACCCATACATTGCTCCAATCTCTCTTAATGTTTTTCCTTGTGCTTTAAGTTCTAATATCTCTCTTTCGTATTCTTTGATATGTCGATAACTTCTTGGCATAAAAAAATCCTCCTATGGTAGTTGTTTTAATTCTACCATAGGAGGGCGTTTTTTTCTATTGTCCGTTTTTACTGGACTTGTTCATTTACAACTCACGGTTTTATTTAATTCAGAAAGAATTAGTCGTTGATAGCAGTAACAACGCCTGAACCAACAGTACGGCCACCTTCACGGATAGCGAAGCGGAGACCTTCTTCGATAGCGATAGGAGTGATAAGTTCAACGTCCATTTCTACGTTATCGCCAGGCATGCACATTTCAGTACCAGCAGGAAGACCTACAACACCGGTAACGTCGGTAGTTCTGAAGTAGAACTGAGGACGATAGTTGTTGAAGAAAGGAGTATGACGACCGCCTTCATCCTTGCTTAATACGTAAACTTGACCATGGAACTTGGTGTGGGGCTTGATTGAACCGGGCTTTGCAAGAACTTGGCCACGTTCAACTTCGTCACGGCTTACGCCACGGAGAAGAGCACCAACGTTGTCACCAGCTTCGCAGTAGTCAAGAGTCTTACGGAACATTTCCATAGAGGTTACAACAACCTTGCGGAGTTCATCGGTAAGACCAACGATTTCAACTTCATCACCAGCGTTTAACTGACCACGTTCAACACGGCCGGTAACAACGGTACCACGACCGGAAATTGTCATAACGTCTTCAACAGGCATTAAGAAAGCCATGTCAGCCTTACGGTCAGGAGTGGGGATGTAGCTGTCAACAGCATCCATAAGTTCAGCGATAGGAGCATAAACTGCATCTGAAGGATCAGTAGAAGCAGAATCGAGAGCCTGGAAAGCAGAACCCTTGATGATAGGTGTATCATCGCCGGGGAATTCATACTTGTCGAGGGTTTCACGAATTTCCATTTCAACGAGTTCGAGAAGCTCTTCGTCGTCAACAAGGTCAGTCTTGTTCATGAATACAACGATGTAAGGAACGCCTACCTGACGAGCAAGGAGAAGGTGTTCTTTAGTCTGAGCCATAGGACCGTCAGTAGAAGCGATAACGAGGATAGCACCGTCCATCTGAGCAGCACCGGTGATCATGTTCTTAACATAGTCAGCGTGGCCGGGGCAGTCAACGTGAGCATAGTGACGGTTGTCAGTTTCATATTCAACGTGAGCGGTGTTAATTGTGATACCGCGTTCTCTTTCTTCAGGAGCCTTATCGATGTTTGCATAGTCTTCGAAAGAAGCCTGACCCTTAAGAGAAAGGTACTTAGTGATAGCTGCGGTAAGAGTGGTTTTACCATGGTCAACGTGGCCGATGGTACCAATGTTTACGTGGGGCTTATTACGTTCAAATTTTGCCTTTGCCATTATTAATTTCCTCCTTAGAAATTAAAAGTTAATTTTTAATTATAGTTTATCAAATATACACTTAAATTGCAAGTGTTAATTAGTCTTTCTTTGCACGAGAAGAAATAATCTTTTCTGCAATAGACTTCGGAACTTCCTTATAACCGTCGGGTTCCATTACATATTGACCACGGCCCTGTGTCTTAGAACGAAGGTCGGTTGCATAACCGAACATATCGCCAAGAGGAACACGTGAGTTAATTTGCTTAACGCCCAAGCGGTCTTCAAAGCCCTGAATTTCACCACGGCGTGAGTTTAAGTCACCGATAACGTCACCCATATATTCTTCAGGAACGATAACGGTTACCTTCATAATGGGTTCAAGAAGAACAGGGTTTGCCTTGCGGCAAGCTTCCTTGAATGCCATAGAACCGGCAATCTTAAACGCCATTTCTGAAGAGTCAACTTCGTGGTAAGAACCGTCGTAAAGGGTTACCTTAACGTCAACAACAGGGTATCCTGCAAGAACACCTGCTTGGAGAGAGCCCTTAATACCGGTGTCAACAGCGGGGATGTATTCCTTAGGAATGCTACCGCCGGTAACAGCGTTAATAAATTCATAGCCCTTGCCTGTTTCGTTGGGTTCAAGCTTAATCTTAACGTGACCGTACTGACCTGAACCACCGGACTGACGCTTGTACTTGGTTTCGTGATCAACGAAGTCCTTAATGCTTTCTTTGTAAGCAACCTGAGGAGCACCAACATTAGCTTCAACCTTAAATTCACGAAGCAAACGGTCTACGATAATTTCAAGGTGTAATTCACCCATACCGGCAATAATGGTCTGACCGGTTTCCTCATCGGTGTAAGCCTTGAAGGTAGGATCTTCTTCAGCAAGCTTTGCTAAAGCAAGGCCCATCTTTTCCTGACCGGCCTTGGTCTTGGGTTCGATAGCTACACGGATAACAGGTTCCGGGAAGTTCATTGATTCAAGGATGATGGGGTGCTTTTCATCACAAAGTGTATCACCTGTGGTGGTATTCTTAAGACCAACAGCCGCTGCGATATCACCTGCATAGCAGGTTTCAATATCTTCACGGTGGTTAGCGTGCATCTGAAGAATACGGCCCATACGTTCCTTATTGCGCTTAACAGTGTTATATACGCCCGAACCTGCATCAACAGAACCGGAATAAACACGGAAGAAGCAAATTTTACCTACGAAGGGGTCGGTAGCGATCTTGAATGCGAGAGCTGAGAAAGGCTCATCATCGGTAGAATGTCTAACTTCCTCTTCTTCAGTGTCGGGGTTAACGCCCTTGATAGCTTCAATGTCGGTAGGAGCCGGCATATAGTCAACAACAGCGTCAAGTAAGGGTTGTACACCCTTGTTGCGATAAGAAGTACCGCAGCAAATAGGAACCATTTCGTTAGCGATAGTAGCCTTACGGATAATCTTCTTCATCTCTTCAAGAGAGGGTTCTTCACCTTCGAAGTATTTTTCCATAAGCTCTTCGTCCTGCTCAACGATATTTTCGATGAGGTTGGTACGATACTTTTCAGCAAGTTCCTTCATATCTTCAGGGATTTCTTCTTCTCTTACATCTCTACCAAGGTCATCATAATAAACGATAGCCTTCATATTGAGAAGGTCGATAATTCCCTTAAATGTGTCTTCTGAACCGATAGGCAACTGAATCGGAACTGCGTTGCAGTTGAAGCGTTCCTTAATCATGTCGAGAACACGGTAGAAATCGGCACCCATAATGTCCATCTTGTTAACATAGATCATACGGGGAACACGATATTCGTCAGCCTGACGCCAAACGGTTTCAGACTGGGGTTCAACACCGCCCTTTGCGCACAAAACGGTTACAGAGCCGTCAAGTACACGGAGTGAACGCTGAACTTCAACAGTGAAGTCAACGTGGCCGGGGGTGTCAATAATATTGATACGATGGTCTTTCCAGAAGCAAGTTGTTGCAGCAGAGGTAATAGTAATGCCGCGTTCCTGTTCTTGTTCCATCCAGTCCATAGTGGCGCCGCCATCATGAGTTTCACCCATCTTACGGTTAACACCTGTGTAGAAAAGGATACGCTCGGTGGTGGTAGTTTTACCAGCGTCGATATGGGCCATAATACCAATATTTCTTGTCATTTCAAGAGATACTTTTCTTGGCATATAAACCTCCAATTCGCATAAGCGAAAACAATAAAATCGTATTTACTAAATTACCATCTGTAATGAGCAAACGCTTTGTTTGCTTCGGCCATCTTGTGTGTATCTTCACGCTTCTTAGCAGCGCCGCCGATACCGTTAACTGCATCTAAAATTTCAGCAGCAAGACGTTCCTTCATAGTTCTTTCAGAACGCTTACGGCTGTAAGCAGTTAACCAACGAAGACCTAAAGTTTGTTTTCTTTCAGGACGAACCTCAAAAGGTACCTGATAGGTTGCACCGCCCTTACGTACTGCCTTAACTTCGAGTTGGGGCATTACGTTTTCCATAGCAGCGTCGAACACTTCAAGCGGGTCCTTTCCTGTCTTTTCAGAAATGATGTCAAATGCGCCGTAAACAATCTTCTGAGCAACACCCTTCTTACCGTCAAGCATAACATTGTTGATAAGACGTGTTACAACCTTTGAATTGTACATAGGATCCGGCAATACATCACGTTTAGCAATAAAGCCTCTTCTTGGCACTTTGCTTCCCTCCTTCATAATAGTAATGATCTCATAGGTACTCGAGTGACTATCCCGTGGCACCAAGCAGGGCTTACATATATAATATATATAAACTGCTCGGAATTTCAGCAGAGATTAAGTCTACTTTTTTAATTATTTAGCACCTTTTTTCGGACGTTTTGCACCGTATTTTGAACGGCTCTGCATTCTGTTTGCAACGCCCTGTGTGTCAAGACTGCCGCGTACGATATGGTAACGTACACCAGGTAAGTCCTTTACACGTCCGCCACGGATAAGAACAACGCTGTGTTCCTGCAGGTTGTGGCCAATACCGGGAATGTAAGCCGAAACTTCAATTCCGTTAGAAAGACGAACTCTCGCAATTTTACGGAGCGCAGAGTTAGGCTTCTTAGGTGTAGAGGTCTTAACTGCTGTGCAAACACCGCGCTTTTGGGGAGAATCGTTATCGGTAAGGCTGCGCTTCATTGAGTTATAACCCTTTAAAAGAGCAGGAGCCTTAGCTTTCTTTTCGATTGTCTCACGACCGCTGCGAACCAATTGGTTAAAGGTAGGCACTGATCAATCTCTCCTTTCTGAAAAACTGTGAATTTAGCGATAAAGCCATAATACCGCATAATATTTCACGCTAAAATATTTTAGCATACAAATGTCAATATGTCAAACAATTTTTAACTAAATTTTACCCATTTTTTAAGGTTTTTAAACAAGCACAATATGTTGTGTTTGTGTAAGAATTGCAAATACAATTTAACAAAGAAAAAAGCGGCAATTTGCCGCTTTTTTCTTATCTGTCAAACAAATAATCCAAAGAAACTTCTAATATTTTAGATATTGCATCAACTTCTATATCGGTAACAGCTCGCTTGCCATTTTCTATTCGTGAAATTGAGCCACGACAGGTATAAACCGCCATAAGCTCCATCTTTTCAGAAAGCTGTTTTTGACTGTAGCCCTTTTTCTCCCTTGCCTCTTTAACCTTTGCGCCGATAATATTCAGTTGTTCGCCGTCAATAATTCTTTTCATATTTTCATCTCTTTTGTCTTGATTTAGGACAAAAATAGTTTATACTATATTTAAGTAAATTATGTCCTATCGGTAGGACAAGGAGTTTAAAATATGAAAACAGCAGTATTTATTGGTCACAATGAATGTTATGGTTTATCAGATGAGCAATTGATAAATACTATAATAAAATGTATAAATAATGGAGTTACCGTTTTCTTAAATGGTGGGCAAGGTGGTTTTGACCGCAAATGTGCATTAGCCGTTTTTAAACTTAAAAACACATTTCCACAAATAAAGAATGTTTTAGTCATTCCCTACCTTACCTTTAATATATTTAATAAGGATATTTTCGATGAAATAATTTTCCCCGAAGGCTTTGAAAAATATCACTTTAAGGCCGCTATTCCTAATCGTAATAAATATATGGTTAATTGTTCTGATATTGCGGTTTGTTATATAAATCACGGTTGGGGTAACGCAATTAAAACCTTTGAATACGCACAAAAGAAAAATTTAAAAATAATCAATCTTTCAAATTATAGTTTATCGCTTAGTTAAATTGTGGGCACATCGTAGGGACAATTCACGAATTGTCCGAAAATTACAGCTATGTACAGGCGGGCGATTCGTGAATCGCCCCTACGAATATGCAATTAAATTAATAAAATCATCAATTTTAATCCGTCGCGAAGCGACACCTTACCTCTTCACTATTCACTTTTCACTCTTCACTAAAACAAAAACCACCTCGTTTGAGGTGGTTTTTAGTTTTATTATTCTTCAACAGAAGCAGTTACCATATCGGCATTAACTTCTTCAGCAAGTTCTTCAACATCCTCTGCTTCATAAGCGGCAGGATTGATTTCTTCGCACTTCATACCTGTACCTGCAGGCACAAGCTTACCGATAATAACATTTTCCTTAAGACCAAAGAGCGGATCAACCTTACCCTTAATAGCGGCTTCGGTAAGAACACGGGTGGTTTCCTGGAAGGAAGCAGCTGATAAGAAGGATTCGGTTGCCAAGGATGCCTTTGTAATACCCAAAAGGGTTGCTTTGAAGGTAGCCTTTGTAAGACCCTCCTCGCCGGCATCAATTCTTGCCTGAATTTCAGCGTTTGCGGCCTCAATTTCCTTATATTCGTAGGTTGCATTTTGAATAAGCTGGGTTGAGCCTGCATCTTCAATACGGAGCTTCTTCATCATTTGGCGGATAATAATTTCAATGTGCTTATCGTTGATGTCAACACCTTGTGTGCGGTAAGCGTTTTGAATTTCTGCAATGATGTATTCCTGAACAGCTTCAGGACCCTGAGCCTCCAAAATATCCTGCGGATACTTAGCACCGGGAATTAAAAGGTCGCCTGCCTTAACGTAATCACCGTCGTTAACGAGCGGATGTACGCCGTAAGGAATTGTAACCTTTTCTTCGGTTTTAAGGTCGTCGTTAGTAATAACGATAACATTACTGCGCTTTTCTTCAACAAGACGAACCTGACCGTCAATCTTAGCGATAAGACCGCAAGCCTTAGGTCTGCGTGCTTCGAAAAGCTCTTCAACACGGGGAAGACCCTGTGTAACGTCGGCAACGCCTGCAACACCACCGGTATGGAAGGTACGCATGGTAAGCTGTGTACCGGGTTCACCGATAGACTGAGCAGCAACAATACCAACTGCTTCGCCTGTGGTAACCTCTTTAGCGGTTGCAAGGTTTTTACCGTAGCACTTCTTACATACGCCGTGGTGGCTGTGGCAAGTAAGCACTGAACGAATTTTAGCACTGGTTATACCTGCATCAACAATAGCCTTTGCACCGGCAGCGGTAACAAGAGCATCGGTACCCCAGATAACCTCACCGGTTTCGGGATGAATTGCAGGCTCCATAAGGTAACGGCCTTCAAGACGTTCCTGAAGTGTTTCAAGCACGTGATTGCCATCCTTAATATCGGTAATTACAAGACCCTCATCAGTGCCGCAGTCGTCCTCACGAACGATAACGTCCTGAGCAACGTCAACAAGACGACGGGTAAGATAACCCGAGTCAGCAGTACGAAGCGCAGTATCGGCAAGACCCTTACGGGCACCACGGGAAGAAATGAAGTATTCAAGTACGTTAAGACCTTCACGGTAATTGGCGCGAATCGGAACTTCAATAACCTTACCTGCAGTATTGGCAATAAGACCACGCATACCTGCAAGCTGACGAATCTGGCTCATAGAACCACGGGCACCCGAGTCAGCCATCATAAAGATGGGGTTGAATTCATCAAGGTTGCCCTTAAGCGCATCACCGACATCCTCGGTAGCCTTGTTCCAAATTTCAATAATGTGACGGCTGCGTTCGTCATCGTTGATAAGACCGCGACGGTAATTCTTTGTAACCTTGTCAATTTGCTCTTCAGCGGCGGCAAGAATTTCCTTCTTTGCGGGAGGAATTACAGCGTCGATAACTGCAACGGTAACCGCACCCTTTGTAGAATACTTAAAGCCGGTTGACTTAATATTATCAAGAACGATTGCAGATTCACTTGTGCCGTGTGCTTCAATGCACCTATCAATAATTTTACCTAATTGCTTTTTGCCAACCTTATTTTGAATAATGTCGTCATTGCTTTCGATAAACTTCTTGTCGGGGTCCTTAAGCTTGAAGGACCATTCAAGGTTAAATGCAGTTTCGGGATTTGTTCTGTCAACAAAGCCTAAATCCTGCGGAATAGATTCGTTAAAGATAATGAAACCAACAGTACACCAAACAAGCTTCTGTTCGCCGTTTGCGTTGGTCATACGAACACGGATAGGTGCGTGAAGACCAACAATACCGTCGTTATAAGCCATAATGGCTTCATCTTTATCCCTAAACACCTTGTTAGCGCCCATTTCATCAGCCTTAACAAGAGTTAAATAGTAAGAACCGAGAACCATGTCCTGTGTAGGAACGGCAACAGGCTTACCGTCAGAAGGCTTAAGCAAGTTGTTAGCTGCAAGCATAAGGAAGCGTGCTTCAGCCTGAGCCTCAGCCGAAAGGGGTACGTGAACAGCCATCTGGTCGCCGTCGAAGTCGGCGTTGTATGCGGTACATACAAGGGGATGAAGCTTAAGTGCCTTACCCTCAACCAAAACAGGCTCGAACGCCTGTATACCAAGGCGGTGAAGTGTAGGCGCACGGTTAAGAAGAACGGGATGTTCTTTAATAACCAATTCCAAAGCGTCCCAAACCTCAGCAGAAGCGCGGTCAACCATCTTTCTGGCGGTCTTAATGCTGGTAACAGCCTTAATTTCAACAAGGCGCTTCATTACGAATGGCTTAAAGAGTTCAAGTGCCATTTCCTTAGGAAGACCGCACTGATACATTTTAAGCTCAGGACCTACAACGATAACCGAACGGCCCGAATAGTCAACACGCTTACCAAGAAGGTTTTGACGGAAACGGCCCTGCTTACCCTTAAGCATATCAGAAAGTGACTTGAGCGCACGATTATTGGGGCCTGTTACGGGCTTGCCGCGGCGGCCATTATCAATAAGAGCATCAACCGCTTCCTGAAGCATTCTCTTTTCATTGCGAACGATAATGTCAGGTGCGTGGAGCTCTAAAAGTCTCTTAAGACGATTGTTACGGTTAATAACACGTCTGTAAAGGTCATTAAGGTCACTTGTTGCAAAGCGGCCACCGTCGAGCTGTACCATAGGACGAAGATCGGGCGGAATTACGGGAATAACGTCCATAATCATCCATTCAGGACGGTTGCCTGACTGCTTGAAGGCTTCTAAAACCTCAAGGCGCTTTAAAATGCGGGCGCGCTTCTGACCGTTAGTATCCTCAAGCTCAGCGCGAAGCTCTGCACAGGTTTTTTCAAGATCAATCTCTTGAAGAAGTTCCTTAATGGCTTCAGCGCCCATTCCTGCACGGAATTTTGTATCATTATAATACTTTTCGCGTATATCCTGATACTGCTTTTCGGTAAGGAGCTGCTTCTTTTCAAGGGGAGTTGAGCCCGGATCAATAACAATGTACTTTGAGAAATAAAGCACCTGTTCAAGATCCTTTTGGCCAATTTCCAAAACAGCGCCCATACGGGAAGGAATAGTTTTAAAATACCAAATGTGTGAAACGGGGGCGGCAAGCTCGATAGAGCCCATACGCTCGCGGCGAACCTTTGCTTTGGTTACTTCAACACCGCAGCGTTCGCAAACCTTGCCCTTATAACGAATACGCTTGTACTTACCGCAATGGCATTCCCAGTCCTTTTGTGGTCCAAAAATGCGTTCGCAGAAAAGACCGCCCTGTTCAGGCTTTAAAGTACGGTAGTTAATGGTTTCAGGTTTGGTAACCTCACCGTATGACCAGCTTCTGATTTGTTCGGGAGACGCAAGTCCTATTTTTATGGATTCAAATTCAATATCTGCCATTATATTGCCCCTCCTTAAATTTCGTCAGATTCGTCAGAATCTGTAATTGCTTCGCCGTTCTCGTCCTCAAGACCAAATCCGGCATCATCTAAATCTTCGGCAATATACTTTTCATCAAACTCAAAGTTTTCGGGAATTGCCGGTGTTCCAAGACCGATTTCCTCATCCTCTTCAAAGGTTTGTTTTAAATCGATCTCTTCATCGTATTTGTCAAGAACCTTAACATCCAGACCAAGTGACTGTAATTCCTTAATAAGAACGCGGAATGATTCAGGCACACCGGGCTTGGGAATGTTTTGTCCCTTAACGATTGATTCATAGGTCTTAACACGGCCGACAACATCGTCAGACTTAACTGTTAAGATTTCCTGTAGTGTATAAGCTGCACCGTAAGCTTCAAGTGCCCAAACTTCCATTTCACCGAAACGCTGACCACCGAACTGGGCTTTACCGCCAAGAGGCTGCTGAGTTACAAGTGAGTAAGGACCGGTTGAACGAGCGTGAATCTTATCATCAACGAGGTGGTGAAGCTTAAGATAATACATATAACCAACGGTTACAGGGTTATCAAAGGGTTCGCCTGTACGACCGTCGTAAAGCTGAGTTTTTGCATCCTGTGTTAAGGGGATACGAGAGAAGTCAAGTGCGGCAGTATCCTTATACGGATATTCGCCGTTCTTGGTTGCATCCTCAGCAAGCTGAAAGCAATCACGAATGTCTTGCTCGTGCGCACCGTCGAATACAGGTGTGCAAATATGCCAGCCAAGCGCCTTTGCGGCATAGCCGAGGTGAACCTCAAGCACCTGACCGATATTCATACGTGAAGGAACGCCCAACGGGTTGAGCACGATATCCAAAGGAGTACCGTCAGGTAAGAAGGGCATATCTTCACTGGGTAAAATGCGGGAAACAACACCCTTGTTACCGTGGCGGCCTGCCATCTTATCGCCGACAGAAATCTTACGCTTCTGTGCGATGTAGCAGCGAACCACAAGGTTAACACCGGGGCTGAGTTCGGAAGAATTGCTGCGGTCGAACACCTTAACATCAACAATTGTACCGTATTCACCGTGAGGTACACGGAGAGAGGTATCACGAACCTCGCGTGCCTTTTCACCGAAGATAGCGCGTAAAAGTCTTTCTTCAGCGGTAAGCTCGGTTTCACCCTTAGGTGTAACCTTACCTACAAGAATGTCACCTGAGGTAACCTCAGCACCGATGCGGATGATACCGCGCTCGTCAAGGTCTTTAAGTGCATCCTCACCAACGTTGGGAATATCACGGGTAATTTCTTCCGGTCCAAGCTTGGTGTCACGGCATTCAATTTCATATTCTTCAATATGAATTGAGGTGTAAATATCATCACGAACTAAACGCTCGTTAATTAAAACAGCGTCTTCATAGTTATAGCCTTCCCAGGTCATAAAGCCGATAAGGGCATTACGGCCAAGAGAAATTTCACCGTTAGAGGTTGCGGGGCCGTCAGCAATAACCTGTTTTTCAACAATTTCTTCACCAACAGCTACAACAGGCTTTTGGTTAATGCAGGTGCCGTGGTTTGAACGAAGGAACTTAATAAGCTCGTATTCGTCAATTTCGCCGTTCTTTGCACGAATCTTAATGATGTTGGCATCAACATAGGTAACAACACCGGCGCGCTTTGCAAGAACAACTACACCCGAGTCAACTGCTGCCTTATATTCCATACCGGTTGCTACGAAGGGGTTTTCAGGCTTTAACAGCGGAACGGCCTGCTTCTGCATGTTTGAACCCATGAGCGCACGGTTGGTATCGTCGTTTTCAAGGAAGGGAATCATCGCAGTTGCAACAGAAACAACCATCTTAGGCGAAACGTCCATGAAATCAGCACGGCTTGCTTCAACCTCTTGGAAGCCGTCGCGGTAACGGGCATTAACCTTTCTATTGATGAAATGGCCTTCTTCATCCAAGGGCTCATTTGCCTGCGCTACTACATAATCATCCTCTTCATCAGCGGTCATATACTGAACCTCATTCAACACCTTGCCGTTTTCAACCTTGCGGAAGGGTGTTTCAATAAAGCCGTATTCATTAATCTTAGCAAAGGTTGCAAGATAAGAAATAAGACCAATGTTAGGACCTTCAGGAGTTTCTATAGGACACATACGGCCGTAATGTGTATAGTGAACGTCACGAACCTCGAAGGATGCACGGTCACGTGAAAGACCACCTGGGCCGAGCGCTGATAAACGGCGCTTGTGTGTAAGCTCGGAAAGTGGGTTTGTCTGGTCCATAAACTGTGAAAGCGGTGAGGAACCGAAGAATTCCTTAATAGCTGCCACAACAGGACGAATATTGATTAAAGATTGGGGGGTAATAGCATCGGGCTCGCCTGACTGAAGGGTCATCTTATCACGAACGACACGCTCCATACGGGAGATACCAATGCGGAACTGGTTCTGCAAAAGCTCACCGACTGAACGAATGCGACGGTTGCCAAGGTGGTCAATATCGTCAATAGAACCGACATTATGCGGAAGACCGAGGAAATAGCTGACTGATGCAAAAATATCATCAAGACAAATAGATTTCGGAATAAGGTCATCAGCATTTGCAAGAATTGCTTCCTTCAAAGCTTCCTTGTCTTCATTAGCTTCAACAAGTGCTTTGAGAACCGAGAATGACACCTGTTCGTTTATGCCAAGTGTCTTAAGCTCTTCAAGCTCTTCTTCGGTGAAGGGGGTAAAATCACAAAGATTTACCATACCGTTAGAAAGCACCTTGACAATGCTTTCGTTGCCCTCATTATCCATAACCTTGATGTAAGCGGCGTTTACGCCCTTTCTTTCAATGGTTTCAGCCAATTCCTTAGAAACAACGGTTTCGGCCTCGGCCAAAATTTCACCTGTCAAGGGGTCAAAAACGGGCTGAGCTAACACAGCATCCTTGATGCGTGCGCCAATTGAAAGCTTTTTATTGTACTTGTAACGGCCCACACGTGAAATATCATAACGGTGGGGATCAAAGAATAATTGATTAACATAGCTTTGAGCGCCTTCAACTGTTACGGGCTCACTGGGGCGAAGCTTTTTATAAACCTCAACCAATGCCTCCTCTACCGACTTGGTATCATCAGCAGCGAGGGTTGCTTCTAAGCGCGCATCGTCACCGAAAAGCTCACGAATTTGTTCGTTGGTGCCAAGACCTAACGAACGGATAAAGGTGGTAATGGGAAGCTTGCGGTTTTTGTCAATACGAACATAAAGCACATCATTAACAGCGGTTTCATATTCAAGCCATGCACCGCGGTTAGGAATGATGGTGGAGGAATATAGCCTCTTACCGGTTTTTTCTTCAATTTTTACATCATAATAAGCGCCGGGTGAACGAACAAGCTGTGAAACAATAGCACGCTCCGCACCGTTAATAACAAAGGTGCCCGATTCAGTCATAATGGGGAAATCGCCCATTGAAACTTCGCTTTCCTTGATTTCGCCGGTTTCATGGTTGATAAGACGTGCAGTTACGCGCAAGGGTGCTGCGTATGTTGCATCTCTTACCTTACATTCGGTTACATCATACTTCGGTTTTTCGTCAAGACGGTAGTCAACAAAACTTAGTTCAAGGTTGCCGCTATAGTCGGTAATGGCAGACATGTCCCTGAAAACTTCCTTAAGACCCTCTTCAACGAACCACTTATACGAATCCTTCTGGATTTCGATAAGGTTAGGCATATCGATGACTTCGTTAATTTTTGAAAAAGTCATTCTTTCGTTTTTGCCCAGCTTGGTGGGTTTAACCATTGAAGTTGAATTCATAGGTTTGTAATCACTCCTCCATATATTTTACGGCCACATTTAGTGCCGTAAACGCCTTTAAAATGGTACATCTTGTGGAAAAAATAAAATACACCGATTTCGTGAAAAATTTGCATTTTTTCTCAATCGGCGCACATTCCCCCATCTTTACTAGTAATTTACAAGTATAATACAAAATTTCCCATAAGTCAAGCAATTTTTTTAATTTTAATCAGAAATATTACATACAAATTTATAAAGTAGTTTATGTCATTGACTGGATGAGCTTAAAATTATATAATTTTAGCGAAAGGTTGTGTACGATATGAAAAAAATATTGGTATTCATTTTAATGTTATGTCTTTTCATCCCCTTTGCCGCTTGTTCAAAAAACGACTCCACCGGCACCGACACGCCAGACACATCTTCTAAAAAGCCCACCCCAACGGTCAAAATTGCATTCAATGTTGTAAAAGGCCAAAGCACCGTATACAGAATTGTTTATAACGAGAAGCTTGTAAGCCAATCGGCATATCTCAATTTGCAGGATGCCTTTATGAACGTTTACAGTACACGTGTTTTTCCCGAACCCGATTCGCGAAACGATGCCATTGAAACCGAAATACTTATAGGCAATACCAACCGCGCCGAATCGGCTGAGCTTTTAAAGTCCTTAAGCCAAGATGAATATGGCATAAAGCTTATAAACCAAAAAATTGTTATTAACGCACACACCGACCATGGTATAAAAACCGGTGTGGCTGAATTTATTTCAAAATATATGAATTCCGATAATAAAGAGCTTGGCATTCCCGAAGGTCTTAATATTAAGAATAAAATTTCATCCGAATTCGCATTCTTCGGCGGCGGTTGGACATTTACCAAATATTCCGCTTCGAATGATGTAAATATACCTTATCAAATACATATGCCCAAAAAGCTTGACAGCGCCAAAAAGTACCCTGTTCTCCTTTTTATGCACGGTCTTGGCTCGGTAGGCTCTGACGGCAAGCATATAAGCAAACCCGATTTAACCCTTATCACCAATTTAACCACCGATTATGCTGAAGAAATTATTATAATAGCACCTCAGCATCCGTCAGGTCAAAACTGGATATTCCATCCAAGCTTTTATGGCTCGGGAATATTCCCAATGGATAAAATGACTCCCTCTAAATATTTTGACGCCGCTATGGAACTGCTTGATGCAGCCTGCACGGGATTACCTATAGACACCGGCAGAATTTACGGCTACGGAAATTCAATGGGCGCAACCGCAATTATGTATCAAGCAATGAAGAAGCCCGACCTGTTTGCCGCCCTTATTCCCGTTGTGGGCGGCTGCGACCCCAATGAAGCTGCATCACTTAAAAATGTTCCGATTTGGCTTTTCCACGGCGATAAGGATACTACAACCAACCACTTGGGCTCACAAGGTCTTTATGACAATCTTATAGCACTTGGAGCTAAAAATGCTAAGCTTACAATTTATCCCGGCGCGGGGCACAACTGCGCTGACAGGGTTGGCAACACGCCACAGCTTATTCCTTGGCTTTTAACACAAAAGCGCTAACTTCCTTCGTTCCAAATTTACTTTCCCTAACTGTCACACAGAAACAAAAACCGACCACAAAGGTCGGTTTTTGATTATACAAATTTCAAATTATAGTTTATCGCTCGGTTGAATTGTTTATATCTTTGGCTCCCTCTGACGAGGGAGCTGTCACGAGGCATGAGTGACTGAGGGAGAGAGAAACCTTTTAAATAGCGATTTTTTATTCTCTCCCTCCGTCTTTTTGCTAAGCAAAAATCCACCTCCCTCATCAGATGGAGGCACAGATTTTACCATAATTAATAATTACGCATTACAAATTACGCATTGGACATCAGCCCGATAAACCCCCAATTTATATCCGTCGCAAAGCGACACCTAACCTCTTCACTATTCACTCTTCACTATTCACTCTTCACTCTTCACTAAAACAAAAATCCACCCAAATGGGTGGATTTCTTGTTTTATTAGTACGCCTTGCCCCAATAGAGCATATGCTTTGCAGGCTTGCCGCAGCAAACGCACTTGTCGCTGATTTCTTCTTGTTCAAAAGGAATACAGCGTGAGGTTACGCCCGTTAATTCCTTAAGCTTATCCTCACATTCACGGTCGCCGCACCACATTGCACGGATAAAGCCGTCCTTATTCTTTGCGATGTCAACCATTTCATCAAGGTTGTGCGCATCAAAGGTGGCTTCACTTCTGTGAGCGAGTGCCTTGTTGTAAAGACCGTCCTGTACTGCCTTTAATAATTCGGGAATTTTGGTTTCCAACTCGTCGAGTGAAACGGTAACCTTTTCACCGTTGTCACGGCGGGCAATTACACAGCAGTTGTTTTCAATATCACGGGGGCCAAGCTCTAAACGAAGGGGAACACCCTTCATTTCATATTCGGCAAATTTCCAGCCGGGTGACTGTTCACTGTCATCAAGCTTAACGCGGCAGATATTTTTAAGGGCTTCGCATACCTCGCGTGATTTATCAAGCACGCCCTCTTTATGAGAAGCGATAGGAACAATAACAACCTGAATAGGTGCAATTGCGGGAGGTAACACAAGGCCGCTATCGTCACCGTGGGTCATAATAACTGCACCAATTAAGCGGGTGGTTGTGCCCCAGGATGTCTGGAAGGGGTGAACCATTTTGTTTTCCTTATCGGTAAAGGTAACGTCAAACGCTTTTGAAAAACCGTCACCGAAATAATGCGAGGTGCCGCTTTGAAGCGCCTTGCCGTCGTGCATTAAGGCTTCAATTGTGTAGGTAGCTTCTGCACCTGCAAAGCGTTCCTTTTCGGTTTTCTTACCCATTACAACCGGCATTGCTAAAACCTCTTCAGCAAAGTCGGCATAAATTTTATGCATTCTTTCAGTTTCAGCCTTTGCTTCCTCAGCAGTGGCGTGAAGGGTGTGACCCTCCTGCCATAAAAATTCGCGTGAACGAAGGAAGGGACGTGTGGTCTTTTCCCATCTTACAACACTGCACCACTGATTATAAAGCTTGGGCAAATCGCGGTAAGAATGAACTATATTTTTAAAATGGTCGCAGAAAAGGGTTTCAGATGTGGGGCGAACGCAAAGGCGTTCCTCTAATTCCTCACTGCCGCCGTGGGTTACCCACGCAACCTCAGGCGCAAAGCCTTCAACATGGTCCTTTTCCTTTTGCAAAAGACTTTCGGGAATAAAGAGCGGCATATAAACATTTTCGTGACCTGTAGCCTTAAAGCGAGCATCCATTTGGCTTTGGATAAGCTCCCAAATAGCGTAGCCGTAGGGACGAATAATCATACAGCCCTTAACCGATGCATAATCAATAAGCTCAGCCTTGATGCAAACGTCTGTATACCATTTTGCAAAATCCTCATCCATAGAGGTAATAGATTTTACTAATTTTTCTTTAGCCATAAAAACAGGTGCCTTGACACCTATTCCCACCTTTCGTACAAAACAACACAGTTTTTTCATTTTATCCTATTTATTATAAAGTATTATACATATTTTTGCAACTGTTTTTATACATATAAATTAAAGAAAAAACTATTGACAAATTTGCAAATAGGAAATATATTTATAATAACACTTGTCGTTTTACGACAAATTTTTCAGGAGGCTAACCCTTATGACAATTGATAAAATTAAGCAAATTTTAGCAGATACACTTGATGTAAGCGAAGACGAGCTTTCGGCTGACACTAACATTGCAACCGATTTGGGCGCTGACAGCTTAGACGTTGTTGAAATTTTAATGAGCATTGAAGATGAATTCGATATTGAAATTCCCGATAGCGAAATTGAAAACATTCGCACCATTGGTGAATTGGTTGAATACATTGAAACCAATATGTAATTAAGCGTATGCACCCGAACCGATAATGGTTCGGGTGTTTTTATTTTGTATGTTTTCAAATTATAGTTTATCGGGCTAATGAAGCACAAACCGAAGCCTTCCCCAGTAGGGGAAGGTGGCAGGCGAAGCCTGACGGATGAGGTGTAAAAAACAGTTTGTACTTACAAAGCTCCTCATCCACCGCTAAAGCGGTCCCCCTTCTCCCGCAGGAGAAGGCTTTCGGGCGATTCGTGAATCACCCCTACGAATATACAATTAAATTAATAAAATCAACAATTTTAATCCGTCGCGAAGCGACACCGAACCTATTCACTATTACCTCTTACTTATTACCTCGCACAAGCGCTAAACCCCAATTTATTAAAAAACTCTTGCATTTTATTTTTAAAAGACTATACTGTAAATGAAATAAATCAAAAGAGCTGATGTTATGAACATGCCGCATAAACCTCTTCGACAAATAAATATGACCGACGGACCGATTTTTTCTTCCATAATCCGTTATACTTTGCCCATAATGCTAAGCTCGGTTTTACAGCTTTTGTTTAACGCTGCCGACCTTGTTGTTGTGGGTCGTTTTTGTAATGATTTATGTGTGGGTGCCGTGGGTGCAACGGGGTCGGTGGTTAGCCTTATAACCAACCTTTTTATCGGCTGCGGCGCAGGTGTTGCGGTTTGTACGGCAAACGCCATTGGCAGCGGTAATAAAGATTTAACTGAAAAAATTGTTCACACCGCCATACCGCTGGCTTTAATTTTGGGCGCCTCTATGTCGGTTATAGGGCTTGTATTTAGCGGGCCGATGCTTAAAATGATGAGCACCCCTGCCGATATTTTACCCCTTTCCACCCTTTACCTTAAAATTTACTTTTTGGGCGCTGTTCCCAACTTTTTATTTGAATTCGGCGCCGCAATTTTACGTGCCTCGGGTGATACCAAAAGCCCAATGAAGTTTTTAATAGCATCAGGTGCTACAAACCTTGCTTTAAATATTATATTTGTAACCCTTTTCGGTATGGATGTTGACGGTGTTGCCACCGCTACCGTTACTGCGCAAACCCTTTCGGCTGTTCTTATGGTTATTACCCTTTTAAACCGCCGTGATGAATGCCGACTTGTTTTAAAGAAAATTAAAATTAGGTGGTCTGTTCTTAAAAAAGTTATGAAAATCGGTTTGCCCGCAGGTCTTAACGGTTTAATATTTTCAATTTCAAACATCATCATTCAAGCATCGGTCAACTCATTTGACAGCCCCGCAATTGTTTCGGGTAACGCCGCCGCCGCAAGTATTGAAGGCTTTGTTTATATGGCAATACATGCCTTTTATCAAACCAGCCTTAACTTTACTGGGCAAAATATGGGTGCAGGTAACTTTAAGCGTGTATCACGCGTGCTTCGCCGCAATTTACTTTGCGTTACGGTCGTCGGCATTTTGGGCGGCTTTGCAATTAACCTTTTTGCGTCACCGCTTTTATCCCTTTATGTGCCGGGCAACACGGTTGCAATTAAAACAGGCATAACCCGAATGACATACATTGGCTTGTTTTACTTTATATGCGGTATTATGGAGGTTTTCACAGGGGCAATACGCGGTATGGGAGCTTCGCTCACCACCCTTTTTATCTCGGTTTCGGCCATTTGCGGCATACGAATTATGTGGATTTTCACTATTTTCCAAATCCCGCAATTCCATACCCTTGACAGCCTTTATATTTCATACATTCTTTCGTGGATGGGCTGTGTTGCGGCACAGCTTGTGGCTTACAACATTATAAACAAGCATAAAAAACGTGTTTATAATCAGCGCATTAAGGAACGTCCAAAGACATTTGAAAAATAGAAAAATCGCCACATATGTGGCGATTTTTTTGTTATTAATAATAGGTATATTGTTTGTGGTAAGAAAGGATTATTATGTTAAAGTACATAGATATATCCATCCTCGATTATCCGTCGGTGTTACGCCTAATTAACCTGTTTTTTATTCTTTTTAAGAACAATAACAATAGCAATTAATACCGCAATAATTGCGACTGCAAGACCACCTATGATAATCCAAATAATTACATCATTGTTTTCATTGTCGGCACCATCGTTTTCGGGGGTTTCCTCATCCTCTTCTGCAGCCTCTGAACCAAGCGCAGGATATAACTCATCTTCATAACCAACCAATTCAACATCCCACAGCTTAGCAATAGTCTTAGGAATTTGAATGTTTTCCACAGTAACACCGTTAAACACATCTGCACCGTAGCCATATGCAAACACAGGTACGTCTGCGCTTGTGTGATTGGTGGTAGTACATCTATAGCGTCCGTCTTTACCAGAGGTAATGCCGCTGGTTTCGTGATCGGCTGTCATAATTATAAACGTTTCGGGATTATAGAAAGCATATTCCATAGCAAGACCGATAATCTGATTAAATCTGACACCGGCTTTAAAGATATTTTGAATATCGGCATAATGTCCGTGCTTATCAAAATGAGCCTCTTCATACATCATAAAGAAGCCATTTTCATTTTCTGAAAGCTTCGCTAAAGTATTTGTAAAATCACGTTCTAAAACATCTGTAATAAATTTTTTATCATAATTTGCTTCATAGCCACCCAAGAAAATTGTTCCGTACTTTTCTTTAAGATCCGCTTGACCGGCAAGGATTTCATCTGTATTATTTCTGCTTTTTGTATGTACAGAAAAAGTAGCCGGTGTTGCACCTGTCAATAAATCGGTGGTTAAAACCGCCGTACTTTTATTAAGCTCGATTGCGATTTCAGTAAGCGATTTAACATTGTTAAAGCTACGATCCATTCCAACACGGTCGTTAAACGTTTTGAAGCCGGAAGAAAGTGCAGTTCCACCCGCCGCGCTATCAGTAGTGCCGGAAAGCGAATCGGTACGAGAAGCCCCTATATAAGGGAACATATACCCATAAAACTCGTCTTCGCCGTCACTATGCAAGCCAAATTGTTCGGCGGTATAATCAGCAAAAAGCTTGGTTTGCGGCACGCCCATACCGTCACCTATAAAGAATATATAGTTTTTGGCTTTTTTGACAATAGGATCGTAAACCATTTCCTTTTTTTCCACGTTAGAATCAAAAGGTCCATCCTTAATATAGGTGTCAACAAAATAATAAGCCGCAGCCGCAATTACAAAATAGTCACCCTCCATTGCAATATGTGAATCATCTGCCAGCATGGAAAATTGAACATTTTTAGTTTCAATATCAAGTGCTTTTGAAATAGGACGATTAGTTTCGCCTACAACAATTTCGTGTTCTAAGGCATTAATCTGTTCCTTATCAGACTTTACGGTAATATCTACACCTGTACGTTCTTTAATTTGCTCAGACAAATATGTTGCGGCACGCTTAGTATAGTCAGGTTCAGAAGCTGAATATACAATAGTATATTCGGCAATAGGGCGACCGTTGAGATATTTGTGATTTTCATCAAGAACTTGACTTACATTTGAATTTGTTTCATCCGTGTTTCCTGCAGAATTCTTATTGCATCCCGCAAAAGCCATAACTATAAAACAAAATATAACGAGTAAGCACAATGTTTTCTTCATTTTTATTCTCCTTTTCAAGTTTAAAACATATTAAACACCGATTTACATTTTTAATTATATTATTGAGAAAACAATTTGTAAATACGGTTTTGTTTACAAAATAGCATATTTTGTTTCCATAGATTGTACGCAAAACTGCAAGCTATCCTTTTGTAATATACAATCCCCGTTTGCGATTTTAACGTACACATCGCAGCTTTTTTGCTACAAAAAACATAGCCCCGCCTTTCAAGACGGAGCTATGTTTTAATTATTTGCAAAAGCATTCAATATAATGTTCAATAGCCTCTTTGATAATATTCACAGCAACTTCTCTGCCCTGTACCTCATCAACGGCAGTTTCTTTATTTTCTAGGTTTTTATAAACCGTAAAGAAGTGGCGCATTTCATCAAAAATGTGCTTGGGAAGCTGGTCAATATCGGTATAATGATTATAGGTTGGGTCATTGCAGGGAATTGCAATAATCTTTTCATCATTACGGCCGTTATCAATCATTGTAATAACACCAATTGGGTAGGCCTTGACCAGCGTTAACGGGTCAAGCGTTTGCGCACACAAAAGCAAAACGTCAAGCGGGTCGCCGTCATCACCGTAGGTGCGGGGAATAAAGCCGTAGTTTGCGGGATAGTGGGTTGAGGTGTATAAAATACGGTCAAGCATTATAAAACCGGTTTCTTTATCAAGCTCGTACTTCTTGTTGCTGCCTTTGGGAATTTCTATAACACAAACAAATTCCTCAGGTGTTATACGTTTCGGTGAAATATCGTGCCATATGTTTGACATTTTTTAACGCCCCTTTAAACTAAAATTCAAAAAGCTCGGTGCTGAAATACCTTTCGCCCGTGTCGGGTAAAACCGTAACAACCGTTTTACCTTCACCCAAAAGCTTTGCCATTCTTAATGCGGCGGCAACATTTGTACCGCTGGAAATTCCGCACAAAATACCCTCCTCGCGAATAAGTTGCTTCGAGGTTTGAATTGCTTCATCATCGGTCACAATTGCAGTATCACTAAAAATGTTAAGGTTCAGATTTTCGGGAATAATGCCGTCACCAATACCCATTTGCAAATGTGTACCAATGCTTCCGCCCGATAAAATTGCGGCATTTTCAGGCTCAACCGCCCAAATTTTAATGTCAGGATTATGTTCTTTTAAAACCTCGCCAATGCCCGTTAAAGTACCGCCCGTACCCACGCCCGAGCAAAATCCGTCAATTTGACAGCCTGCCTGTTCAATAATTTCCACCGCGGTGGTGTTGCGGTGAATTTTTGGGTTATCGGGGTTAATAAACTGCTGAGGCACCCAAACGTTTTCATCCTCTTCCGACATTTTAATAGCGGTGTTAAGACATTCCTCAATACACTTGCCGATATCGCCGTCATCGTGGATTAAAATAAGCTCGGCCCCGTAAGCCTTAACAAGCTTGCGGCGTTCCTCACTAACCGAATCGGGCATAACAATTACAACCTTATACCCTTTAACCGCGCCAATAAGTGAAAGGCCAATGCCTTGGTTACCGCTCGTAGGCTCGACAATTATTGTATCCTTATTTATAATACCCTTTTTTTCGGCTTCGTTAATCATACTTAAAGCGGTGCGTGTTTTTATTGAGCCGCCAATATTAACGCCCTCGTATTTAACCAAAACCTGCGCGCTGCCCTTTGGCACAATGCGCTGAAGCTTAATAAGCGGGGTATTGCCTATTGCTTGTAAAACATTATTATAAAACAAATAAAATCCCCCAAACAGAATATGTACCTTTTATTTTAACATATAATGGTTATTTTTGCAATTAATATATTTAAAATTATGGTTTATTGCTCGGTTGAATTGGTATATTTTTGGCTCCCTCTGACGAGGGAGCTGTCACGAGGCATGAGTGACTGAGGGAGAGAGAAACCTTTTAAATAGCGATTTTTTTATTCTCTCCCTCCGTCTTTTTGCTTCGCAAAAATCCACCTCCCTCATCAGATGGAGGCACAGATTTTACCATAATTAAGAATTACGCATTATAAATTATTTATGTCGATATATTGCTACGCAATTCGATATTTTTGCTTTATAGCAAAATCGATATGTTTGTTACACAACCTCGATATGATATAAATCCCTTCTTGTTCCGCAGAACATATCGAGGTTTTGATGCAGTTTGTTTTTACAAACTGCATCAAAAGCATATCGAGTCATTTGTGACATATCGAAAATCCCGAAAGGGATTTATATCGATGGGCCTTCGGCCCTATAAACCCCAATTTATACAATTTCCCTTTACATTATATTAAAAACCAAATACAGCGTTCCAAATAAGTGCAAAAATAGTAAGCACCGCTAAAAAGCCAAAATTAAAAAGCGAAAAGGTAACTATGTAATGCTTAAATTTAGTCGGGTTATGCTTTGCATATTCGCGGAAGGTTATAAGGCTTGCCAAGGATGCAATAAGGGTACCTGCACCGCCGATATTTACACCTACAAGTAAATCGGCATAGTTATTTGTAAACTGCGAAAGCAGTACCGCCGAAGGCACATTGCTTATAACCTGACAGGACAGCACCGAAACGACCAGCGTGTTTTTTGAAAGCAGATATGAAAAAAATTCACGCACTACATCAATTCGCGCCATATTGCCTGCAAAAATAAAGAAGAAAACAAAGGTTAATAAAAGCGGATAATCCACCGCTTTTAAGGCGTCCCTGTCCATAAACAGTAAAAACAGCGGTATAACAATAAGCCCTGTCCAATATGGTATGCCCCTGAAAACAATTAAAATTGAATAAACAAAAAGCAATAAATATACAGCGGTTCTTGCGGGCGGCAAATTAACCCTTTGCTTTTGCAAAACCACCCTTTCGGGCTTTATAAAAATTAAACAGCAAAGGGTAATTAAAATTATTGCAACCACAAAGCAGGGCGCCATAATACCCATAAATTCCACATTATCAATTTTAAAAAAGGAATATAGGTAAAGATTTTGCGGGTTACCAAAGGGTGTCAGCATTCCGCCGAGATTTGCCGCAATGTTTTGTAAAATAAAGGTAACCTCCATATACTTTTCCTGCTTGGTGGCGGTAAGCACATAATAGCCAAGCGGCAAAAAGGTCAAAAGCGCCATATCGTTTGCAATAAGCATTGAACCAATAAAGGTAATATACACCAGCATTAAAACACAGGAACGTATGTTACCGCAAACCTCAACAATTTTGCGTGCAAGTATGTAAAAAAAGCGAATATTTTTTAAAGCACAAACCACCGCCAGCACACAAAAAAGGCAGGTAAGGGTTTTAAAATCAAAATAACCGATATATTCACTGTCAGGCGGAATTACACACGAGGTCACCACCGCCGCAACCAGCGCCACAGTCATTACAATATTGCTTTTAAAAAAATTGTAAATTCCCTTAAAAAATAAAGCCATAAAATTATCTGTTTCTTTCTGCCGTTTCGGCAAGTATTTAACCCACAAAATAAGGACACTTTAATGTGTCAACTAAAAGTCAGTCGGGCATATTATCAACTATATTTTAAAAAATATAACCCTCATTTTCAATAGGTTTTTAAAATTTTCTTGTAAAATACTCACTTTTCATATATAATTTAAGTAAATCCTATAGGGAGGTTAAATTATGCCATCAAAAGACATTATAAAAATTAAAACCAACGTTGATAATCTATATCTTCGTGTTGCAAAGGGCCACTTTGCATCTCCCCACGCACACAGTAACTATTATATTGATGTTGCGGCGCAAAAATCACGCCTTACTGAAGCTAAAGCTGTTGCACAAAAGCTTTGCTCGGGCTATAGCTATTCTACCACCATTGTTGATACCGTGCTTTGCCTTGACGGCACCGAGGTTGTGGGCACCTGCCTTGCAAACGAGCTTACAAAGCACAGCTTTATGAACATTAACTCCCATCAAACAATTTATATTGTAACACCCGAAACTGCAAACGGCTCACAGCTTATTTTCCGTGATAATATTATGCCTATGATTAAGGGTAAGCACGTGCTTGTTTTGGCGGTGTCGGTTGCTTCGGGCGAAACCGTTACCAACGCAATTGATGCAATTAACTACTACGGCGGCACACCTGTTGGCGTTGCTGCAATGTTTTCCACTAAAGAAGTTTGCGGCGGCTTCAAGGTTAATTCGGTATTCAACCCCAACGATTTACCCGATTATTTCTCGGTTCCTGCACACGAATGCCCGCTTTGTAAGGAAGGCAAAAAGCTTGACGCTATTATTAACAGCCACGGCTTTTCAAAGCTTTAATAGATAAAACATTAACCAAACGGGAGGCGAAATGCATCACTTACTTTTTTGTTATTAACATTCAAATTATAGTTTATCGGGATAATGAAGCACAAACCACATTAAGAATTCGTAGGGGCAAGCGTCCCCGATTGCCCGTTAAAACTTGACTTTATTTGCGGACAGTCCGGGAGGCCTGTCCCTACAAAATATCAATATAGTCTGTGCGTTAACCCTCAATTTAATTGAGCTCATCGTGTAGGGACAATTCACGAATTGTCCGTAAATTACAGCTATGTACAGGCGGGCGATTCGTGAATCGCCCCTACAGATATACAATCTAATTTGTACAATAATTCCGAATTACGCATTACGAATTCCGAATTGCGCTTTAGCGATAAACCCCCAATTTACCTTTTAACCGCAAAAATACCACTTCATACATACACAACCCTTAGCATATTATTTTAACGAGGTGTATTTATGAAGCAAAAAATTAAAAGCTATTTATTTTTTATTTTATCCGCCCTTGCAGTAGGAGGTCTTTCAGCCTTTTTCACCCGAAACAATATGTCGATTTATGATGATATACTAACACCGCCGCTTTCTCCCCCGTCGGTTGTTTTTCCTATTGTGTGGACGGTGCTTTTCACCCTTATGGGCATAAGCGCCGCTATGGTTTATAATTCCTCCGCCCCGCAAAAGCAAAAAGAAAACGCGCTTTTAACCTATGCCCTAAGCCTTGCGGTGAACTTTTTTTGGAGTCTTATTTTCTTTAATTTACGTGCATTTTTGTTTGCTTTTGTGTGGCTTTTGCTTTTATTTTACCTTATAATCAAAACCATTTTACAGTATTATAAAATAAATAAATTGGCCGCATATTTACAAATTCCGTATGCTGTGTGGGTAACCTTTGCGGGATATTTAACAATTGGTATTTGGTGGCTTAACCGATAAAACTAAAGCGAGCAGTAAAACTGCTCGCTTTTAAATTTCAGAAAAACAGCTTGCGTTCCATAATTTCGCGGGCGGTGGTATTAATTGCCAAATAAATTAACAAACCGCCAAGCAACGCAAAAACAATAAGCGGATATATCGACCAGCCGATAAAGGCTATTTTAAAGGTAATATTAAGCAAAAATTCAACAAGTAAAATAAAGCCGCCAACCGCAATAAGCGTTCCGCCCAAAATATATAGCCGACCCTTTTTAAGATAATAAAGCAGTGTAACCGCCGCAGTAACTATTAGCCCAAGCGCGCCCGCTACCGGAAAAGCAAAGCTTAAAAACCAGTCGCCGTTTGTTACTAAATTTATATAAAGCAAATAAACTATAAGCGCCGCAAAGCTGCAGGGCACAAAAATTACGGGGTTGGGCTTATGAAACCAATTTGGAAGCCCAAAAACTAAATAACCTAAAACCAAACCGCCCGCAACAAAGCCAAACCAATTAAGTGTTTTGTCGTTTTGCCAGTCGGATATCAGACTTACCAGCATTGGAATTAAAAACAAAATTATAATTGCGCCGTTAAACACCTTTGATTTTGGTTTAATTTTTGGAAATTTGTTTTGCGGATACAAGGGGCGTACCTCGGGCTGTGATATTTCGGGATGATATACAACCGTATTACAAAGAGGACATTTTTTCTCGGTATCGGCAAGCTTTACGCCGCATTTAATACAATACATTTACTATACCTCCCACCTTTTATTACTTTCAACCGTTACTTCCAGCCCCATTTCCCTTAAAACCTTAAAGAAATGGCGCTCAAGCTCGGGCTCGCAAATATTTCTTATAAAATTGATGTAGACCGTATCCTTATAAGACAACATACCGCAGTTATAGGGCGCTGCCGCCTGCACACCAAGAATAAAATCCATTCGTTTTATATATTGGTGCATAACCTCGGGCAGCTTTACCTGACCCAAATTTGAAAGGGTAAGGCAGGATTTTCTTTCCCCAACACTGTTAAAAACAGCCTTCATAACCATATTTTTAATTGGAAGCGGAATTACCCTTACAAGCGGATTTTCCTCATCGTTAACATTGGTGGCAATAACACTGCTCATATGCTTTTGGGTAATTTCGCTACCCATTTTGTGATAAACAACCTTACAAATTTCTTCAAAGGTATATTCCCCTAACCGCGGGTCAATTTCGGGCACGGTGTACATTGCAAAATTTCTAAGCGTGTTGCTTGGAAAAAGTGTTCTTAAATTGACGGGAATTAAAAGCTTTATTCGCTTTTGCCTTTTAATGTTAGGATTTTTTTCGTTTTGCAAATTAAGTAATGCCTGCATCATAACCGCACTTAAAAATATGGTCAGGGTGCAGTTATATTTGTGTGCGAGCTCAAGCGCGGCCTTAACAGGAATTTGAAAACAGGTTAAATTTAAAAAGCCGTCGGTTTGCACTTCACCGCTAAGTCGCCAGGCATCAGTATCCCTTCGGCTTGTGGGCACAGCCCCCTTGTTTTTGGGGAAGCAGTCCTCAAGCTCATCGGGCTGTGGCTTTTGTTTTCTGTCCAAAACGCCATATTCCGAAGGAACGCTTATACCGTATTTTTGCTCTAAATATTCGGCAGTGAGGGTTTTAAGAAAAACCAAAGCACCGTTACCGTCGGTTAAGGAATGAAAAAATTCCACCGCAATTCTTTCGTGGTAAACAATTACGCGAAAGGCACATTGGCGCATTTCCTCCCCACTCATAAAGCTAAGGGGAAAACTGTATTCATTTTTAATTTCAGGCGCCTTTTCCACCTGCTGAAGATAATACCAAAACACGCCCTTGCGAAGCCGTGCCGCAATTGACGGAAAACGCTTAACTGTTATTTCCAAGGCCGATTTTAAAACCTCAACATCTACCTCTTCGTACAAGGTAACCGACTGGCGAAAAACATTGCTCCAGTTACGGCGCCTTGCCGCAGGGTAAATTTTTGCGGCATTATCAAGCCTTATCCAACGAAGCGTCCTTCTTTTTTCGGACATTTATAATTCCTCACTTAAAGCTATTTTTTAAAAAATGCAACTGCCACAGCGCCGGGACCCGCATTTCCGTAAATTTTTATAAAATTACCATTTTAAATTATTATAGCATATATTTAAAAGCCGCACAATAGGTTGTAATATTAAAAAACAGAGCCATTCAAAGCGAATAGCCCTGTTAAACTTAGTTTAAATATTTTCACCAACAGCTTCTTCGGTTATATCCTCAACTGCGGTCTCTTCAGAAGGAAGCTTTTGCAGCTTATAGTATGCAAAAACACCTCTGAAAAGTATTACAATTACCCAAATGTGAAAAATGTAATCCATAATTAAATCAACCGAAATTCCGCCAATAAAGAAAAGCGCAAGGGTATCAATAAAAAACAGTACAAGTGCGGCAATTATAAAACCAACCTTTTGCTTTTTTGAAAGCACCCAACACAGTAAGTATAGCGCGATTACCGCTACCGCAACGCCTATAAATATTGCAAAAATTCCGTTTCCTAAAAAGTTGGAGCTTGCCATATCCTCTCCATAATATTCCGCAGGGTATTTACCGCATAAGTACATACCCATATCACCCAAAAAGTAAGGGATGAAAGCCGAAAACAAAAAATATGTATTGCTGTTGGTTACAAGTAAAATTATGTTTATTACGGTAAAGCCAACCACTAACAAAAGGTTATGCCTTGCGCTTGCGAACTGATTTTGCAATACACTGCTTTGCGATTCGGTTGGTACCACTTTATTTTTGTTGTCAAAAAAGCCCATTTTTAATTTCTCCTTTATTTTTAATCGCTTTTTAAATTATAGCATTATATGCTTAATATTACAATCCTTCTTTCAGCACATCGTCACTTATCAATATACCAAATTGGGATATTTATATTATACCAATATGGGATAATAAAATCAAGAGGTGATTTTGTGAGATTAAAAGAAATCCGAAAAACAAAGGGCATTTCACAATTAAAGCTTGCGCTTGATTTAAACACCAACCAAAACACCATAAGCCGTTATGAAACAGGCGAACGTGAGCCCGGCATTAACGAGCTTATAAAAATTGCCGATTATTTTAACATTTCGGTTGATTATTTGCTTGAAAGAACCGATAACCCTAATATACAAAAATAAGCCGTGACACCACGGCTTATTTTTTATAAATTGGGGTTTATCTATGCCTTCTCCTGCGGGAGAAGGGGGACCGCTTTAGCGGTGGATGAGGAGCTTTGTAAGTACAAACTGTTTTTTACACCTCATCCGTCAGGCTTCGCCTGCCACCTTCCCCTACTGGGGAAGGCTTTGGTTTGTGCTTCATTATCCCGACAAACTATAATTTACAAATAATCCCTCATCTGTACCGAAAGCTTTTCCTCAAGCTTAATAAGCTTTTTGCAAATATCCTTTGATTCCTCATCCGCTGCGGCATACTCGTTAAGGTACTTACTAAGCGACTTAACACCCATATTACACCCGTCGGTTATAAGATCGGCAATTGTTCCGTCCGATTCATTCATAACAAGCTTCATATTGGTTTTCATCCAGCTCATACCCTTAGCGATAGGATTAGGGTCCTTGCCATCATCCTTATATTTTTCCAAAAGCTTTTGAAGCCTTGCATCGATTCTGTCGTGCTCGTCCTTGCTTTCAATAAGAATTTTTTTCAATTCTTCAGCTTTAACGTAGTCTAAAACCTCATCAATAGCCGCTACACCCATTTTTATACCTGCATCACATTCGCGAAGCAGCTTTATTGTATCTTGTTCTATCATAATTTTCCCTCCTGAAAATATTGTTGGCAGAAAAGGGGAAATTATTTTGTTTTTTATAAACTATAATTTAAAACAAAAAGCCGTGAATTATCAACCGTCTGCGATCCATTCTCCTTCATCAGGGACACGTGATGACGCAACAAGTTCAGAATATGTCATAAAATACTGGTCGTTAGGATTTTTTGCACCGTCAGCCCAGGTTATGTCCATATAATAAGTTTTTCCGTCCTGTAGCTTGACAACATTCCAGCAATGCCCTTCGTCAGCTGCCCAACCATCACAAGGAATACACCAAAGACCCGCTTTTTGACAAAGCCATTGATACGCAAATGAATAGGACTGACAAATTCCTTTTCCGTAAAGTAGAGGTCCGTCAGCGTAGATATAATCATCATTACCGCTATCATCATACTCTGTTATTTCACACAAACGGTTTGCAATCCAAATATATTTATCTTTTACTGTAAGATTATTTGGCATTGGCGACAAAATTGAATTACAAGCATCATCTATGCGTGTAATATAAGCGTCGATTTTTTCCTTACTAAAATTTGTTATGCCCTCATCGCTCCACTTTCGATAGAAATAATGAGAACCATATGAAATATATCCACTATGTCTTTCGCCGTCTACTATAATAGTACCATAATTCGAACCGCTCGTGAAATACAACCATGTCTCGGGATAATCCCAACAAATTGCTCTTATGGCTTTTGACAGGGTTTCCATATTATAATTTTTCATCTCCCTGTAATCAATCGTAAACGGTGTATACGACAAAACGTAAGGCAAAAATTTATCATATAATTCCTTTTCGGTACTATTCAATAAAGAACGTTTACCTTTTAATGAATTGTCAAGTCGGTCGGTATAATGTGTAATTTTTGGAAGCTTTGTAAGACTTGGTGTAGAACCTGCTGTGTAATCTTTTTCTTCCTCGTTATAAGTGTCTTCCGGCTCATCATACGAATTCGTTTCATCAAAACCACTTGTAATACTTGAATCTGTTTGGGTTTTGTCATCTAAATTTGAATTATTGTTTTTTTCTTCTTGCCTACAAGCAAAAACGCTTGCAGATAAAATCATTATCATTAATATGCATAAAAATTTTTTCATACTATCACCTCAAGTATGTATTACCCCAACAGCAAGCCCAAAACAATAGAAGCTACGGTTGGAAAAAGTACGAAAAACCAAATGGTTTTACTAAATCTAAGCTTTATATTTGCATTATATTTTTTGATTATTCTTAACCCATATATTGGGAAATGAACTGCATTAATTTTTTCGGTTTTATTTTTAGCTTGCACAACAATAACGGCATGCGTGTAACCGGGGTCGCTTTTGGACGAAATTTCAGGGTGATAAATAATTTCTTTGATGCTGTTTAAGGGTATTTCGCGGTTTTTAAGAAAAAGTGTAGATTCATTCACCACGCCCACCACTTTTCCAAAACAAAAGCGGTTGAAAATTGATAATACCACAAATGGACCGATAAAAATACCGTACATTGCCACCATAACAGGTGTTGCTTCCAACATTTCTAAAATAATCTGCCAAATATCAAGATTGCCCACTCTGATTTCTAAGGTTATAATCATCGTAATAATAGCGGGTATAAACGAAAGCATTCCATAGATATATGTATTAAAATACTGCCAACGAATTTTTTCGCCGCTTTTTTCTAAAAGCTCGGCGTTTTTTGCGTCACGCTTTTCTTTTTCATATTCTTCCTGTGTGACCAAAAATTTTCGCCTGCTTTTCAACATGTGTATTAAACTGGCCGTCGCAGCCAAAAACAGTATAAAACCTATCCAAAAAAAGACGTTTCCCACGCTAACCGAACGTGGCGCCGCAATTATTTCGGGGTTTTGCGGGTTGTAAAATATTTGAAGCTTATCTCCGATTGAATAATTAGCAGCTATGCCCGGTGCGAAGGATACTGTCGTATCAGTTGCAAGCTCACGGCTATAAACCACACCATCAACCTCGTAAGTAACGTCAATTTCCTGCTCGTCAGGTCCACGACGGTGATGGTCAATACTGATATCCACTATAGTGGCTTCTACCGTTTCCATATTTACCACTAAATTATTATATTGAATTTTAGCAACAGTAGCATAGGCCGCAAGACCTCCAAAAAGAAAAAGGCAAAACAATAACGCACCTATCCCCTGCTTAAAAGCCCTGTTATATCTTAACTTGGTCATATCCTCACCGCACTTTTGTAATAATAAAACTCAATTTTCTTAATTTATTTCGTTCTTTTACTATGTGCCCAAGCTATAGATGCATATGTAAGCAAACCGGCAACTGTTGTCGGAGTAAAGCTTTGAAATCCGCTTATCACAACGGATATTGCATCGATAATTGAATAAATCCCAAAGAATAACGTAGCTGAAAATTCAAAAAAATTCAAAAATCCTTCGCGACAGTAACGATTCTTTACTTGAACATAAAAAACAAGAAATGAACCCAAAAACCAAAAGACAGCAGCTATCGGTGTAGTAATTATGATTTCCATTTTGTCTTCTGCCACACCAAACATTATAAACAACAAATATAAAATTGCTGAAACAAGTGTAGGTATCAGAATAGCCAGTTTCGTGTTTCCAAACATTTTATCAAGTATCTTTCTCATTTATCGTCACCGCCTTGGGTGCATTATAGCATAAAAGTGGTGTATCCGCAATACCTCTTCACTATTCACTATTACCTCTTACCTTCCAAAAATCCCGAATGCAAAATTTTAGTGAAAAGTGAATAGTGAATAGTGAAAAAGTAAAATCCCGAACGCTTACACATTCGGGATTTTTGTCATTCGTGTTCGAAAAAGAACTGAACAAAAACCTGATTTTCTTTAAATAATTTAATTGTTCTCTTTATTATTCACATAATCCATTTAATTCTTTGATTCAATCTCAGGAAATAGAGATAACGCAGATTCCATATTCATATATTGAAGATCGTCAGACTCAAAGGCGATATATGAAATAGTGTTTGAATCTGTACAAACATGATAAGCAAATGCACAATATCCGTCATTATATGTGTCTTCAAACTCATCATCTCGTGCGTCATAATTATAGAAATTAAAGCCCTTATATAACGTACTGTTAAAATAAAAATTTTCAATTTCACATGATGAATTATATTCGGTTGTTATTTGCTCTAATTCTTGTCTTTCATTTACAAATTGATCTTCCGAATACTGAACAGTCATTTGTATCATTCTATCAGGTTGAACCGTGGTAGTGCCGGAGTCATAATATACATAATATAACACTGTAGCGTTATTCAATTCGTCCTTGGACGGCATAACAAGCTTATAATTCTTCTCGAATGAAGTATTATAAGACAAATACGTATCAAAATCATAACTAATTTGTTCTTTTGCACCACAACCAGAAAAGCAAAATAAAACTATCAAATAAATTAATAGCAACAATAATCTTTTCATATAATCACCGCCTTTAGTATAGCATAAAAGCGGCAAAGAGGCAATATGAAATGATATATCGCTGTGCGATATGATATACGACTTGCGCCGTATGATATATTTGCGTTGCAAATATGATATAATATCCGTTCCTTCATATGCGAAGCATATATCATCCACCGCAGGTGGATATCATACCGAAGGTATATCACCCGTTCCGACAAGGAACGGATATCATTGAAAAAACCTCTTTACTTTCGTAAAGAGGTTTTTTCATGTCATTCGTGTCCGAAAAAGAACTGGTTAAAAAACCTGGTTTTCTGTTCAATTACAATTCAATTATTTAGAATTAAAAATCTTCTAAATGTTCTCTTGCAAATCTTTTCAAATAAACCTCTAATGATTCCATATCGTAAAAAGCTTCATCATAATCATCGAATGGATACCTTTCGGTTTGCTTTTCATATTCATCAACATCATCAATATCAAAAGAAGAAAGGTTATACAAATCTATATTATTATTCGTAATAAATTTATCAAAAAGCTCCTTATGATCGTTAGCACAAATAATGCTCATATACTCGCTAATATATGGTGCAACCATACGACTCGAATTAACAAAAAACTGACACAAGCCGCCGTTATTAACTTCTACTTCCAACCA
>SVPF01000046.1 GCA_015066005.1 Oscillospiraceae bacterium | reverse complement strand
ACGGCACGAACGGTACTACTACCATTAAGAGTGCAAATGTAAATCAGGAAGCACTTTCCGATGAATTTGCTTCAAGCACTCCTTGGGCAGGAACCGCTGTTGCTACTTCTAACGGCCATAACCTCATCATTGAGGACGGCACTTATGTTGGCAGCACTTGGGGCGTTTACGTTTATAACAGCGGTGCAAACGTAACCATTAACGGCGGTACATTCAAAGCTCCGAAGGTTATTCAGGCAGACGGCGTTTGGAGTACTGGCGGCAACAAGAGCGTTGTGACCGTTAACGATGGTAACTTTGACGGTGCTCTTTATTTGGATTGGGGTACTACACCTCCCGAAATTTATATTAACGGCGGTAACTTTACCAATTTCTCCGCTACTGTTAACGGTGCGGCGAAGCTTGTCATCAAGGGTGGTACCTTTGATGCTAATCCCTCCGCTTACGTTGCTCCCGGTTATCAAGTTACCAACAATGGCGACAGCACCTGGACTGTTGACGAGTACAAAGTTTCTACCGGTGCCGAGCTGGCTGTTGCTATCGCCAATGGTAAGGCAGTTGAACTGACTCAGGATGTTAGCCTTGACAAAATCGATCTCACCGACGCAATCACCAACGACGTTGTTATCAATGCTAACGGTCACAAGATCACCACTACCGACGCTTACGGTATCGAGGTTACTGCAGGTAAAAACGTTACCATCTCCGATGCTAACGTTGAGATGACCAAGGCTGGCGATTATATCACCTATGCTGCAGGCTTCAAGATTGCTAACGGCGATTATGCAGGTGCTACCATCACCCTTGAAAATTGCACCATCACGATGGCAAACACTGACTGGGCTTATGCTGTAAATATGCCCGCAAGCGTAAAGAATCTGAATCTTGTTATCGACAACTGTACTCTTGAGGGCGCTGTTGCCGTACAGTGTTGGGGTGATAACAACAATATAACCATCACCAACTCTGAACTCATCTGCAACTACACTACCAGTGCATTGTACACTTCCTACTGTGTAGCTCTTCAGTCGGACGGTTACAGCGTATCGGAGAACAACACTCTTGTAATCGACAACTGTGAGTTCAAGTACAGCGGTGTTGATAACTTCAACAGCCAGATCTACTCTGTTGACGATCTTGGTACCGGCAACACTGTAACCGTTACCAATTGCACTTACGGAGCGAAGATTGTCGCTGACTGATTTTACAAACTCAATCCGTGTGAACGGATAATAAAGTCCGTCCTAACTCCTTTCGGGGAGTTAGGCGGCAAGCAAAGTTAGAAACTACATATAAACAAAAAACCGACCCAAGCGGGTCGGTTTTTTGCTTATATATTTTCAATATACCTTTTGAGCGCATTAAAGGATTCTTCGCTTATAACGTGCTCGATTCTGCAAGCGTCCTCGGTTGCGGTGGCTTCATCAACACCCAAGCGAATTAAAAGATTCGAAAGCAGAGTGTGGCGTTCGAAAAGCTTTTGTGAAACCTCTATACCGACGTCGGTAAGGGTAATATAGCCTTCTTGAGAAACCGTAATATAACCGCCTTTTTTTAGAAGTCCTACCGCACGGCTTACGCTCGGCTTGGAATAGCCCAAATGCTCGCATATATCAATTGAACGAACACTGCCGCCCTTTTGTGACAAAACATAAATTGTTTCTAAATACATTTCGCCCGATTCCTGCAAGGCCATATTTTCACTTCCTTTAAATAATTTAATTTAACAGTTATTCAAACCAATTTTTTACATAGGATGCAAGGGCGGGTACAAGCTTTTTAATTTCCTTACCGCTGGTATTTATGCAAAGGTGATAGCTTTCCCTGTGGCCCCACTTAGTGTCGGTAAACATTTCGCGGTAGTTTGCGCGGCATTTGTCAATATCGCGGCACATAAATTTAATTTTGCGGTCGGTAAGGTTTTCTTTTTCCTGATTTCTTGCCTTACAGCGCGCAATTTTAGAGTCCATATCCGCATAAACAAATAAATTAAGGGGGTTATACTCCTTCAAAATAACATCAGCCGCACGGCCAATAATAACACAGTCACCCTGTTCGGCAAGCTCGCGTATTAAATTATGCTCGGCATTGGCGATTTGAAGGGACTGGTTTATACCAAAATTATAGCTTGTGAAGCCACGGCCAATTGTTGAATTATAAAAAACCTTTACGTCGCGTTCAGACATATTGGCAACATAATTTTTATCCAGCCCTTGCTTTTCGGCAACCATATCAATAATCTGCCTGTCATAGCAGGGAATACCCAATTCATCAGCAAGGCGCTTGCCAAGCTCGCGGCCGCCGCTTGAGAATTCACGGCTAATAGTAATAATTCTCGGCATAAAAAACCTCCGTAAATATCTATTTGAATTATTATAACATTTTTACATCTAAAATGCAATAATTTTAAAAACAGTGCATTTTACGGAAAATTTTTCAATTTTATGTATAAATTGCCTTTTACTGCCAAAAATTTAGTAGTAGAACAAAGGAGGTTTTTGAAAAATGAAAAAGTTTTTAGCACTTTTTATGTCAGCTTTAATGTTTGCAGCTCTTTTTACGGGCTGTAAGGGGAAAAATAACCAAAGCAAGATTTTGCGCGTGGCGGCGTTATCGTCGGGCTATGAAGCGACAAAATCGGGAATGTGGAGGGGGGTTTGCGATGCCTTTACAAACCAAACGGGAATTAAGGTGGAATTAACCCTTGAAAAGAATTTGGAGGATGTAATTTCGGCTTCAATGCAGGGTGGCGATTATCCCGATGTGGTGATGCTTGCAACCGGAAGGGAAGCGGGACTTACCGAACAGTTTATACAGGACAAAAATCTGACCGATCTTACCGATGTGCTTGAAATGACTGTACCGGGTGAAAGTAAAAAGGTAAAGGAAAAAATTGCAGGTGGCTTTACCGACAGCGTTGCCACCAACCCTTACACAGACGGTAAAACCTATCTAATGCCAATGTTTTATTCGCCCTGCGGACTTTTTTATAACAAGGGTCTTTTTGAAGCAAAGGGCTGGGAAGTGCCAAAAACCTGGGATGAAATGTGGGCCTTGGGTGACAAGGCCAAAAAGGAAGGAATTTACCTTTTTACCTACCCCACAACAGGCTATTTTGATGCCTTTTTCTATGCGCTGATGTATTCGGTAGGCGGTGCGGATTTCTTCGATAAGGCAACCCATTATACAAAGGATATTTGGGACAGCGAGCAAGGCAAATTATGCCTTGATATTGTGGCAAAATTAGCCACCTACACTAACCCCAAAACACCTGCGCAGGCAAATGATCAGGACTTCACCAAAAATCAGCTTATGGTAATGCAAAATGAAGCGTTATTTATGCCAAACGGCACTTGGATTGTAGGCGAAATGCAGGACGCCAAGGCCGCCGACGGCTTTAAGTGGGGAATGACAGCCCTTCCCGCCGCTAAAAAGGGCGGTGACCGTTATTCTTACACCTGGATAGAGCAAATTTGGGTGCCAAAGGGTGCCGAAAACCAAAAGGAAGCCAAGCAGTTTATTGCTTATATGTATTCCGACACCGCGTGTGAAATTTTTGCTGAAAGAAACGCTATTCAGCCTGTTTTAAATATTGCCGATAAGCTAAGTGAGGACAACAAGCTGTTTTATTCGATTTATGATAACGGCGCGAAGGCGGCAATGGGCAGCTTTGCGGCATATAAATCGGTAGCGGGGCTTGGAAGCGTTGCCGAAACCTTTTTTGACCCTATAAACTCGCTTGTGTCGGGCAGTCTTAAAAAGGAAAAATGGATTGAAAACATTAAAAAGGCAAACGTAATTATGAGGGAAAATTTGATTAAGGAATAGTCGAATTGGGGTTTATCGCTTACGCGAGGTAATAAGTAAGAGGTAATAGTGAATAGGTTCGGTGTCGCTTCGCGACGGATTAAAATTGTTGATTTTATTAATTAAATTGTATATTCGTAGGGGCGATTCACGAATCGCCCGCCTGTGCATAGCTGTAATTCACGGACAATTCGTGAATTGTCCCTACGATGTGCCACCAATTCAACCAAGCGATAAACTATAATTTGAACACGTAAGGAGGGCGTGTATGAACGCTGTAAAACGAAAAAATTTGTTTGTGTTTTTATGTGTTGCGCCGGCAACCTTATTGTTTTTTATATTTATGCTTTACCCAACCTTTTCGGTGTTTAGAATGTCCTTTTTTGAACGGGGCGCATATTCAAATAAGGAAGCCTATGTTGCGTTTGAAAATTTTAAGACTTTATTAAACGACACGCGTTTTATACGCTCGGCACAAAATACGGTGCTCTTAATTGTTGCGGTAACGGTTATTACAATGTTACTTTCTCTTATCTTTGCCTATTTTCTTACCCGTGACCGTATTTTCGGCGGTAACCTTTTTCGCATTATTTTCTACATACCGAACATTTTATCGGTTGTGGTTATTGCGGGTGTTTTTTCGGCTATTTACGATGCCGACAACGGTCTTTTAAATAGCTTTTTATCCCTTTTCGGAAAAGAGATAACTGTGCTGTGGAAAGGGGAACAGACCGTTGTTTTTTCGCTTGTTATTGCACTTGTTTGGCAGGCGGTGGGGTATTATATGGTTATGTATATGGCGGCAATGGCGGCAATACCCAAAAGTATGTATGAAAGTGCCGAGCTGGACGGTGCAAGCCGTTTTAGCGAATTTTTTAAAATCACCCTGCCGCTTATATGGACAAATCTTCGCACAACCCTTACTTTTTTTATAATTTCAACCATAAATATGGCCTTTTTGTTTGTGCGGGCCATGACCTCGGGCGGACCTAACGGCGCAAGCGAGGTTGTGCTTTCCTTTATGTATAACCAAAAGGATGACGGGCTTTACGGCTACAGTATGGCGGCAGGGGTGTTGATTTTTATTTTTTCGTTTTTACTGTCCTTCGCGGTTAACCGCATAACTAAGCGCAAGGTAATGCAGTTTTAGAGGGGTGTTTTATGAAAAAAATAAGTATTTATAAACCCTTCGTTTATACAGCCTTTACATTGCTTAGTGTAACGGTTATAGTACCGCTTATGTGGGTGCTTTTGGCTTCTATAAAGCAAAACAGTGAATTTTACGGCAACCCTTGGACACTGCCTAAGGGTATATATTTTCAAAATTATATTGAAGCCTTTAAAACCGCCGAAATGGGCGAATATATGCTTTCGTCGGCTATTGTTACTGCTTTGGCTTTGGTAATACTTTTGGTGGTATCTCTTCCTGCGGCGTACTGCCTGTCTAGGTTTCGTTTTTTGGAAACGGCGTTTTGAACACGCTTTTTATGGCGGGGCTTTTTATAAATGTAAACTATATTGTTGTGCCAATTTTTTTAATGCTTCGTGATGGCGATAATACCTTAAAAAAGCTTTTCGGCAGCGGCTTTTTGTTAAACAATTTATTTATATTGGCTTTGGTTTATGCATCAACCGCGTTGCCATTTACAATTTACCTTTTGTCGTCTTATTTTGCAACCCTGCCTTACGATTTTGAAGAAGCGGCATACATTGACGGGGCAGGCTATTTCGAAGCAATGGTTAAAATAATGCTTCCGCTTGCAAAGCCTGCAATTATAACCGTGGTGCTGTTCAACTTTTTGTCGTTTTGGAATGAATATATTATTTCAATGACACTTTTATCCAAGGCGGGCGGCACACGCACCTTGCCTGTCGGGCTTATGAATTTAATGCAGGGTCAGCAAGCCAAAGCGCAGTACGGCATTATGTATGCGGGACTTGTGCTTGTAATGCTGCCAACCCTTATTCTTTATATTCTGGTGCAAAAAAAATTAACCGAAGGTATGACGGTTGGGGGAGTTAAGGGTTAATATGTTTAAGGCAGATTCAAAGCTAAGAATAATTTTAATTTTGCTTTGTTTTTTTGGTGGACTTTCACTTGTATTCTTCGGGTGGACACTGACAGGCAAAATTTCGGGCCTATTAATAATGTTTGCGGGGGTAATACTTTTATTGCTAGCACTTTTGTTTTACAATTACCCTTATAAAAATTAAAAAATGCATTGGAAGAACAGTTCTTCCAATGCATTTTTGTTTAAAATATAGTTTAGTGGGCTTACGCCCAATTCGGAATGCGTAATGCGTAATTCGGAATTATTGTACAGACCAAGCCTTCCCCAGTGGGGGAAGGTGGCAGGCGAAGCCTGACGGATGAGGTGTAAAGAATAGTTTGTACTCAAAAAACTCCTCATCCACCAAACTTTCGTTTGGTCCCCCTTCTCCTACAGGAGAAGGCATAGATAAACTTCAATTTCATTACGGTGCTAAAAATGAAAATTGCGGCAGATTTCTGATTATGCCGAATATTACCATTAAAGCAAAGGCAATAATAAGCAAAACCGTTTCAAGCCTTCCGGTATTTTTTTGGCCCTTTAAAATGTAAATCACATAATGCCTTACAGCAAAAACTGCGGCAACGGGGCCAACTGTCATAATATAAGCGTTATAACCAAAGGCGGCCTTAAAATCAAGCGAAAAAAGGCTTATAAACATTCGGCTAATTCCACAGCCCGGGCAGTGAAGCCCTGTTAAAAGGTTAAAAACACAAGGAATTCCAAGGTCGGTAAGCTTTACGAAAATAAAATAAGCAAAACCAACAAGCAAAATTATGCCCGCGCTTTTAAGCACGGCTTTAAGCCTTGCCGCTTGCTCTGCGTTTAACTGCTTCATAAAGCCTTCATCCCTTCGTTTTTGTACAAAATAAGTATACTAAACAAAAAATAGAATGTCAACCGAAGAAAACTTGAAAAAAATATTGATTTTTTCCAAGTTTTACTGTATAATAAATGTGATAACAGCTTTCTGTGTTTCTGTATCAAACGCGGGCGGCTGTTATTTTTTAATATACGGAGGTCTTAATGAAGAGATTGACTTTTTATACCGAAGCTGCGTATATTATAGGTCTTATTATGCTTGCATTCGGCACTGCGCTTATGACACGGGGCGGTTTTGGTATGTCTATGGTGGTTGCCCCTGCATATATATTGCATTTAAAATTATCACAAATATTGCCCGCCTTCACATTCGGTATGGCTGAATATTTATTGCAGGCAGTTATAATTGCGGTTATGATGCTTATACTTAAAAGGGTACGGATTACTTATCTTTTAACCTTTGCTACAACGGTATTATACGGGCTGCTGCTTGATGCTTCACTATTGGTTTTGCCCAAAATCGAAACGGGTGAATATTTTATAAGGGTAGGGCTTTACATTGTAGGTATTTTTATGTGCACGGCGGCTATAGCGCTTTTGTTTAAAACCTATTTTCCGCCCGCTGCTTACGAAGTGTTTGTAAAAAATATTTCCAATCATTTTAACATAAAGCTTTTTACCTTTAAAACAGTGTTTGATTGCAGTTTTTGTGCAATTGCTGTTGCAATGTCGTTTTTGCTTCTCGGTAGACTGGAGGGTATCGGCGTTGGCACCGTAATATGCGCTTTAATTTATGGCACGCTTATTGGTTTGTTTACAAAATTGTTTGATAAAGCATGGGTTTTTAAGGACAAATTTAATCTTAAAATTTTTAAAGAAAGTGAGGGAAAGTAATGAACAGAAAACACAGACTTTCCACAGCATTGGATATAGATGACGTTTTAATGGAATGTACGTCCTATGCAATCAGATTGGCAAATGAAAAACACAAATTTGACCCGCCTATGACCATTTATGAAAAGGTTACCTGGGGCAAGCTTGGCACCCGTGTTGACACGGTTTACGAATATTTTAACGACCCTGAATTTTACCGAACACAGCCTGTATACCACGGTGCTAAGGAATTTGTAAAACGCCTTACCCAAATGACCGAGGTTTATATTTGTACCGCTGTTCCGCCCGAGTTTATGGGTATTCGCGCACAGCGTATTATGGAAGAATTTCCCGAAATTTCGCCCGACCACATCTATATGGGCGCTAAAAAGGATAAAATCCATGTAGATATTCTTTTTGATGATGCAATGCACAATATTATCAATTCCAGCGCAACCTATCCCGTGCTTATGCGCCGCCCTTGGAATCAGGAGGCCACGGGTATGATGGCGGTAAATAACTATGATGAGTTTTTAAAGCTTATTGAGGTTATTGCAGACAGCTACAGTGTTAAGGATAAGGTTATAAATCTTAAAAAGCCTACTATTGTTGTGCTTGTCGGCCCGTCGGGTAGTGGTAAATCCAAAATTGCAAGTCAGGTGCTGCAAAAGACCGATAAATTCGAAAAGCTTATGAGCTTTACCACAAGCGACCCCACCGCTGTTGAAAAGAACGAATGGTATAATTATGTTAATATTGAAACCTTCCGTCAGATGTGTGAAAGCGGCGAAATGTTCCAATCAACAATGTATGCAGGTCACGGTTACGGTTCAAGAAAAGGGGATATTGAAGCTATACTTGAAGGTGGAAAGCACGTGCTTACTACAATGGATATAAGCAGCACTATGACCCTTAAAACACATTTTAAAAACGTGCTTACTATTTATATTAAGCGTGATAAAAAAGCCCTTATGTCAAACATTTTGCGCAAGAATTCTTCAGTGGAGGATAAGGTTAATCGTTTAATGGGCATCGAATCCGAAAAGCATAATGCCGAAATTTGTGACTTTGTGGTTGAATTTGAAAATTATGATGAAGCGGTAAACCAAATTTGCGAAATTTTAAAAATTGAAAATAAATAAAATTAAAATCACCCATTGTCTGATGGGTGATTTTTTATGGCCTTCGCCCTTTAGGGTAACGTTGCTTTTGGTCGGTTTCGCCGAGAAGATAGTCAACGCTTGTGTGGTAATAACGGGCTAATTTTATAAGGATAGGTGTGGGAATGTCATTTTCGCCTGTTTCGTATTTGGAATAACCCGTTTGTGACATACCTAAATGCTTTGCGACCTGAGTTTGATTTAGGTCGGCATCTTCCCGTAAGTCGCGAATTCTTCTATACATAAAATCGTCGCCTTTCCTACGAAAAACATTTTATGATAATCTATTTTAGGTTATTGACTTTTAATCTAAAATAGGTTAAAATACAGTAAATTAGGCGGATTGCTATTTTTGTTCAAAATTCTATTGTCAAAAAATTAACATATACTATTTTGATTTTTTACAAAAAATAATGGCAATCTTTCGACAAAAAAATGGTTTTTACGGCAATTTTTTGTATAATATAACAAGGTATTTTTATTGAATTTTAAAATTCAATGTGTTATAATTACTTTGTATTACTATATGGTACATTTTCGTTGTAGTTTGCTGTAAGGCGTGGCGTTTTATTATTTTAGGAGCAGTTAATGAAAAACGAAAGAATTCAAATTGAAAATTATCAACAAACCTGTGTTTGCTGCGGTGCACCCATTCCCGAAGGAAGAATGACCTGCCTTAAATGTGAAAAGTATACAGAAGGTCTTTACCTGCCGATTAAGGAGGCTAAAGGCAAAAAGCGGCGCAAATGGTTTAGAAAGAGGGACTAATTTGAAAAAAGCATTAAACATAATAAAAAATGTTTTGGTGTGGGCGTTTGTCGCCCTAGCGGTGTTTATGACCGTGTTTACAATAGTTTCGGTAACCACCTTTGACCGCAACGACCGTAATTTATTCGGCTTCCGCGCGTACATAGTAAAAACCGACTCAATGTCTAAGACTGACTTTGATGCGGGTGATTTAATTTTTGTAAAGGATGTTGACCGTTCAACCCTAAAGGAAGGCGACATTATTACATATATTTCCCAAAACAGTAACAGCTTTGGTGAAACCATAACCCATAAAATTCGTGAAAAGGTTGTCGACGCTGAAGGTAAGCCCGGCTTTATCACCTACGGTACCACGACCGATACTAACGATGAAACCATTGTAACCTACCCCTTTATTATGGGTAAGTATGTTGGTAAAATTGCAAATTTGGGTCACTTCTTTAATTTTCTTAAAACCACTCAGGGTTATATTCTTTGCATTTTCGTGCCCTTTATGCTTTTAATTGTTTATCAGGCAATTAACTTCTTTAATTTGTTCCGTCGTTATAAGGGCGAGCAAATGGCAGCAATGCAGGCCGAGCGTGATGAAATTGAAGCTCAGCGTGCGGAAAATGCAAAAATGCTTGAGGAATTACAGGCGCTTAAGGCACAGCTTGCAGGTGACAAGCCCGAAGTAGAAGCTACTACCGAAGCTGAGGTTGCTACTGAAGCTGAGGTTGCTACTGAAGCTGAGGCTACAACAGAAGCTACTGAATAAATTGTGCATTTATAACGTTTGCACGTTTTAAAGTAATGTTTATACTGCTGTTCATTCAATAGGGTGGGCGGCACTTTGCCTTAGCAATATTATTATGTATCACGAAAGGTGAATATAAATGAAACCGATTTTAAAAAAGGTTTGGAATGTTTTTACCACCGTGGCAGTTGTGCTAATGGTGCTTTGCGCTGTATTTTTAATGGGGTCCCGCCTTTTAGGCTTCAGGGTGTTTAACGTAATAAGCGGCAGTATGACACCTGTTTATAATGTTGGCGACCTTATTTATGTTCAAAAGGTTGACCCTAAGGATGTTAAGGTTGGGGACGATATTACCTTTGTTTTAAATGAGGAATTGGCCGTTGCAACCCACCGTGTTGTTGAAGTTAACACCGAAAAGGGTTATTTTGTAACAAAAGGTCTTACTAATGACACTAAGGACGAGCCTGTGCTTTTTGAAAATTTAATTGGTAAACCCAAGTTTAAAATTGCAAAGCTTGGCTATGTTTCTGATTTTATTCAAAACCCACCCGGTATGTACATAACACTTGCCGCGGGCGCAGTTTTAATAATTTTGGTATTTTTGCCCGATATGCTTAATAAAAAGAAAAAGGACGGGGAAGGCGACGGTGCCGAGGAAGCACCCATACCCGAATCCCAAAAAACTGAGGAGACCGCACCCCAAGGCGAAAATAATTAACTTCGGTTTTAACTTTATGCCAAGTGTACAATGGCATAAATTTAAAATAAAAAATATTTTTGAAAGGAGGATGAAGTTGTTATGAAGTTTAACAAGAAAAAGGTGTTCGTTTCGGCACTTGCTATTTCTCTTATCGCAATTCTTTCCTTCGGCACATTGGCTTGGTTTACTGATTCGGACTCTGTAAAGAACGACTTTATGATTACCGATTCTGACCAGACAACCACACCCGATGATGTCTTTTCAATTGACATCTATGAAACCAAAGTTGACGAAGATGGCAATGTTGTAAACGATGCCAACGGCAACCCCGAAACTACCGATGCAGGTAATACTTATAAGAATATTGCCCCCGGCGATGTTCTTACTAAGGATCCTACCGTTAAAAACACCGGTAATTACGACCAGTGGGTACGCGTTAAGGTTACAATCAGCAATGCTGACAACTGGTTAGCACTTGTTCAGAAGTATGGTCTTGTGCTTGAAAATGACCTTTTCGACGGCTTTGACGGCAACGCTTGGCGCAGTGAAGGCAGTGCCACACCTGTAAACGGTGCAATTACATTTACCTATTATCTTAAGGATAAGCTTGCTCCGGATGCAGAAGTTACTCTCTTTGAAGCTGTTAAGATTCCCGGTGTGTTCGATCAGACCGATATGAACGCTATTAAGGAATTCTCACTCAGCTTTGTTGCAGAAGCAGTTCAGGTTGAAAACACTAAGGACAACGCATACGACGCATTTATATTCGTTGGTATGTAATGTAATGCTTTTCCCACAGTTTTAAAGGGATAAAGCAATGTTGTATATTATCAATTTTTTGATAGTATAAAAATTTTCTTTAATAAAGAAAACAAAAACGGTTTCTTAATTTTTGGTTTTATAGGTGACCGTTTAAAAACAAAACCAATATTTCAGAAAGGAGGAAGCCTTTATGAAAATTGAACAAATAGCAAAACGCACAACGGGGGGGGCTCACTCTCTGCCAATTTGTACATATTGCACAATATTTATGGAGGCGACCTCTACATAACTAACTGCCTCCGGTTGTCGGCGTTGACGGAGTGCAGTTTGCACTTACGCCGGCAATAAAAAAGGAGGTCATAGGTAATATGACAAATACAAAATCTACAAAACGCGCTTTACTTTTAAGCGCACTCGCAATTGTGATGAGCGTTGCAATGCTTATCGGCAGCACTTTTGCATGGTTTACTGACAGCGCATCAACCGCTGTAAACACAATTCAGTCAGGTACACTTAAGGTTGAACTTCAGTACCAAGAAAAAGATGGCACTTGGGTTGACGCTGAAGGCAAAACACTTGACTTTAAAAAGGCTGCAGGCGCACCTACTGATGAAAAAATCCTTTGGGAGCCCGGTTGCACTTATGAGCTTCCCGCAATCAAGGTTGTAAACA
>SVPF01000006.1 GCA_015066005.1 Oscillospiraceae bacterium | reverse complement strand
GTGCTGTTATATACAACGCTGTTGTCAGCGGTGCTGAAATTCTTAGCACTATCAGTATAAGTAACCTCTAACCAAGCAGAAATTTCGCTGTTCATATGTGTAAATGAAAGTCCTGTAATGTTAACAGTCATATGAACACGTAATTCTTCAATTACTTCCTCATAGGTGTTTTCACCAATCTTAAGCTTAAAGGTAACAACACGGCCTTCAGCTTCATAACCGCCCTTATCCTTAAAGGTTTGACGAAGCGCGTCTGTTAACGAGAACTTAAGCTCTGCAGAACCTTCAGCAAGGTTAACCTTATAGCTGTTGTTCATAAATGCATTGTTTGCATCAGCAGTTGTACCGATTTCCTTTTCATCTTCAGCTTCAATTGCTTCTTCAAATGCTTCATAAGCGTTCTTATCTTCACCTGTAATACGGGTTGTAACGTCTACCTCGCCATTAGTTTTGCTATTGAATTCAGCCGCATTATCGGTATAAGCTGTACCAACAGCACCGTCCCAAGAAATTTCAAGGTCAAATTCAACCTGGCCAAGTCTTGCTTTATTAAAGCCGTTAATTATAATTTCAACACCAACGTCTTCCTTAGCAACCGCAATGTTTTCAACCTTGTAGGTCTTGCCTGCAACCTCATAGTTAAGAGTAAATTCAGCACCGTTGGTAGCGAGCATATCAAGGATTAAAGCCTCACTAAATTTGCCGTTAATAGTTAATGCTGCAGCCTTTGCATTGTAAGAATATTCATAAGTAATGGGGTCTGCAGTAATGCGTTCAATAACTACGTTTTCTTCAACTACTGCACCGCAAGCTTCATCTGCGCAAACAACGTTCTTTAATCCTGTTGTAAAGTAAGTTGCTTCTTTGGTTATATTTTCTTTGGTGGTTTCGTGGGTGCATTCGGATTCTTCAACAAAACTAGTTATTGCGATATTCTTAAAGTGGCTAACACCGTTCTGCATAAGAGTGATGTAACCACCCTGATAGCTTTCATCAAGTGCGGCATTCCATTCTAATGCAAGACTACCGTCATCATCATAAACAGCGGCATAAATATTACCCGGTGTTACGGTTATTTTCATCTTATGCCATTGAGGTGAAGCGGCGGTATCCATATCTGCAGATATGGTTTTTGTACCACTTGCTTTTTTACCGAAAATTCTTATTGAGCCTGCATAGTTTGGAGATACGGCTATGGGGTCTTCGCTGTATGTTGGGTTGGTAACATAATCACCTCTATAGAACATTTCAGGAGTAATGTTCTGTTGATTAAATACAACAAGCGGCCACGGATTACCCGAACCTGCATATTTATATTCCACAGTTAAATCGAAATATTTATACTTTTGTGGAGTATAGGTAAGAGCCGCCATATTGGTGAAAACTTTTGCATTGTTCCAATTGTTGGATGTATTGTACTTACCGGGCTTTTGTGAACGGGTAATAACAGCTCCGCCCCAAGTTTCATAATACTCGCCGTAATCCGAATCTGCAATTTCGGCAAATGCAACACCTGCCTGCGGGTCTGTTGAAAAGTAACCCTTCCAACCGTCAGCCTTTATCGCATCAACATTGTTAAATTTACTTGAATAGGTCGCTCCTTCCACTAAAGTATTTTCTGATGCGAAAAGAGTTTGAGGAATTATTGTGCTGGCCATTAGTAAAACAACTAAAATTATAGCCAATATCCTACTTTTGTTTTTCATAAACATTCTCCTTTTAAAAAAATTATTTTAAACAACCGACACCCAGTCTAACAAGTAACTAGACACATTAAAATTTAAACCAAACTTAAGACAACGGTTGTCATAAAACCTATACTTTTACAAATTCATTATACGGCAACCACAATGCTTATTCTATAGCAAATGGGTTGTGTTTTTATACAAAGCGGCTTTTTTTCGATTTAATCGTATGTCCTAAAATGGGTTTTAATTTACCGGTAATTTTCCTGCAGATTTTGCCGGAGTTTATGGAATTATCTAAAATAGAAGTTGAAAGGTGTAAAAAAATATACCAAATTTTACAATGAGATATATTCGGAATGTGGAATGCCCACACGAATATCCCTATCCAAATTACGAGCATATTTTTTACGAAATGGCTTATTATCCCATCAACACGAGACTTTTAACTGAGGACGGTACAATCTAATATAAAAAGCGCAAAAGGAATCAAAACTCCTTTTGCGCTTTTTATTAATTAATCTTCAAAAATAATTGTAGCAAGTGTATTCGGTAGCAACTCAATATACCACCATTTATTATCATAAAAAAACTGTAGCTGTTCTTTTTGCTCGGATGGATTAACAAGATATAAAAGCATTTTTCCATCTTTTGTTTTTGCCATACAGCCTTCGGTATACAAAAGGTTCATTTTAGGAAATTCCGACATTTCCATTGTTCTGCTGCAGCGGAATTCAAGAGTGTGTGTATCGGAATTTTCTATATCCTTAAAGTGTCGAAACGCTTTATATTGACCGCTATAATTTAAGGTATTATCGAGACTGTTTCTTGTGATAAGACCACCACAGAAAAAGGGTCCAACATTAGGTCCACCGGTTTCATCAAGCATAAGGTTCCAACCGGTAAAAGAACTGTAACCTGTTTTTAAAGCCTTAATAAGCATAAGTCCCCATTTACACCAATCAGTACCATAATTGTCATAAAGTCGAGGACCACCCTCAGTAAAGTGAAGTTCAAGATTTGGATATTTTTCCTTCAAAAATTTAGTTTGCTCAATACTGCCTGAATAATAATGGAACGCCGCTCCATCACATGCGCTTTCAAGCTCGGGATATTCCTTTAAACACCAATCAACTCTATCTGCACCCGAAAAGTTATGGTCATAACACCAAATTTTAGTTTCAATGCCATTATCTTTAAATTTTGCTTTAAGAATTTGTATGAATTTTGCTTCCGTATCAGGATGCCATAAACACGCAGGCATTTTTCCGTTTTGATGTGTTTCTGTTTCGTTTTGGACTGTTACAGCACTGATTTTTATCCCTTCTGCCTCATAAGTTTTTATGTATTTAATAAAATAATCAGCATAACAGTCAAGATATTTTTCGCGCATAAAACCACCACCAATACTACCACCGGTTTTCATCCATGCGGGTGGTGACCAAGGCGATGCAAAAAGTGTTAAGTCAGGTTTTATTTCCAAAATTTCTTTTATAATAGGAATTATATATTCCTTATCGCGTTCAATAGAAAAATGTTCAAGCAAAACGTCTTCGCATACGTCATCGTAAGTATAAAGCTCGGCAGAATAGTCGCTAGCCCCAATCGACAGCCTTCCTATATTAAAATTCAAACCATCTTTTGAGTATAAATTATAAAGCAATTTATGTCTTATGTCTGAATCTAATTTCGAAAGATTATAGCAGGAAGAACCTGTAATCGCAACACCCGTTCCGATGAAATCACTATTTGATAATGCTGTTGATTCATTGATAGTGGTAATACCCGAAAGCGAAACACCGCTTGTTAGAGGTTTTGAAACATATTCAGTATATTCATTGGTCGTATAAATTGTAGCTTTCATACCCTGTGCTCCATTCTATTGTATTTTTTATTCATTATAACAATAGTTTTTTATTAAATAAATGTATTTTTGAGTTTAACTATTGTATTTTTTAGTTTAATAGTGTAATATTTTAAATAGGTGATATTGTTGTTTGAATTTAAAATTGGAAATACTGATTTAATCTTAAATAAAGCCATTTTGCAAATTTGGCAAATCGAAAAATACAGTTATAAAAGCAGCGCACGACCCGATTATGGCTTTTTATATCTTTCAAAGGGTGTAATGACATATAGCTTTGATGACCAGCTCATAAAACTAACAGCAGGAGATATTATATATTTACCTAAAGGCAGCAATTATGAAGCAGACTTTGATATAAAAACCAGTATCGTAGAAAATGTGTTAATAAATTTTGATGTAGTTGGAGCAGCAGGATTTTCAGAAATTAACAAACCAGTTTTAATTTTTAACGATAAATCAAAAAATCTTTCTCAATTTTTTTATGATATAGTAAACACTTATAACGAAAACGGAAAATCATTTTTAACATATACCTTAATGTATAAATGTTTTTACGAGATACAAAAAGCTTTGCAGTCACAAAACGAAAACAAAGAACAAACCATATTTAATCAAATCGCTTCGTTATTCGTAGAAAAACCAGAACTATCCGTAGAAGAAGTATGTACTGACCTGCATATGAGTCGCAGTATGTTTCAACAAAAATTCAAGCTATTCATGGGGTCTTCACCCGTTGAGTACCGCACAAAAAAGCGAATTGAAAAAGCCAAACTTCTCTTAGAAACAACGGATATTCCTATTAAAGAAATCGTTGAAATGTTAGGGTTCTACGATGCCGCATATTTTTACAAAGTTTTTGAGAAATCAACATCTCTCACGCCAAAACAGTATAGAGATAAAAGCAACCCTCTTTTTTAATCATTTTAATCACAACCATCGGCCGAGCCTACAGGCTTGTCGAAAGGTTTGCCTAGCGCAACTCTTTCACCGCCTGCCCATAAAAGTGCTTTTAATTTGCCTTCGTTTGACATTTTGTTATAAAACGGTTTGCTGTGCTTTTTGATATAGTTTAAATGCTTTTGACCCCACATTCCAATAGGCTCACGTTCAGGTTTATCTTCACCGGCAATGATGTAATAATCACCGCACAGTTCATATTTAAGACCTGTTCTTTCGTCAGTAATGAATTTTGCTAATTGTTCCATCGTGTTTTCCTCCTTGATTTGTATATACGTCTTTGGGTGTATATACATTTTAGTTTATTGTTTTTGAAAACACCAATGTGCCGATTTGATACGGTAGAAATATATGTGTGATTGTCGGTTATTTTAAGTTTGTTTTCTTGAATCCGTTAAGAACAACCGCACCAAAAAACGACAGGTTTCGACCTGTCGTTTTTTATCCATTGCGAAAGCAATGGTATATCATCACACATAAGCGTGCATCTCATCACCGCAGATGTGCATAATTCTATCGGCTTGATGACATACAAGGCTTAGCCTTGATTATAAAACCCAGTATTTATGCGTATTTCTGCTTTATTACTATAACGCTACTCTAACCAAAAAATAAAAGACGGCTTTTGAAGTCCTTTATTTTTATATATACCTATTTTTATACCCTATCCTTACCCATTTTTCAAAAGAACGAAACGGTAAGAATTATAATTCCGACCGCGGCAACCGCATCGGCCAAGGGGGCCGAAAACAAAATACCGTTTATGCCGCTGCCCGTACTACGAAAGCTCGCCGTAATGCGCGAGGGTCATATTGCAGACTAGCGCCATAACCACAATTGAAATTTGGGTAACAAAGGTTGCCGCCCCTAACGACACTACCTGTTTTAGCACCCTTAAATTTGGCACAAAGCACAAAGGACATAATTTGACCGATTGCAGTAGCCCAAGCGGCGCCCGCAATACCCCAGTCAAGCGCATAAATAAACACGGGGTCTAAAATTATATTTATTACCGCACCCGAAAGCATTGCCACCATTGCAAAGGTAGGGCTGCCGTCTGCCCTTATCATACTGTTCATAACATTGGTAAGCAGATAAAACGGGAACATTGCCGCAATTATGCGAAAATATTCCACCGCCATAACAATTGTCTGATCGGATGCACCGAAAAGCCGCATTAAAGGCTCGGCAAAGAAAAGACAAACCGCCATCAGCACAAGGCTTATTGCTGTGCTTACCGTGATGCCTGTGCCGACACATTTGTGGGCTTGTTCGGAATCCTGTCTGCCTGAGCATATACTTAAAAACGAAGCCGCACCGTCACCAATGCACCACGCAAAAGCATTGGCAATGCAAATAATAGGAAAAGAAACACCCGTTGCGGCATTTCCAAGGTAGCCAAGCTCACTGTTGCCGATAAATATTTGGTCAACTATGTTGTAAAGCGCACCGATAAGCAAGCCCTTTATGCATGGAACGGAAAATTTGAGAAGCAGCTTTGAAATTTTTTCTTCCCCAAGCATTGTAATTTCTTGATTTTTGTTCATAAAGCCTCCGTTTATAGACGCAAAAAACCGTAACAGCTTGCGCCCGTTTGGGCTTATAGCAAACTATTACGGTAGTTCGTAGAAACATTCATCCAATTATGAATATATAAGCGTTAAAAATATTGCAAAAAAGAGTATAACACACCAAATGACATAAATCAAGCAAATTGTTGGTGTAATTTTTGCTTGTCAACCAAAAGTTGCGAAATTGACTACCGTTTTTGGTGGCAAAAACCCAAAAAATGTGGTACAATTTATTTGCAAAAATATAAAAGGATGATGTTTATGGATAAAAACATTGGTGAAAAATTATATGAACACCGTAAAGCCGCAGGCTTTTCACAAGAAGAATTGGCCGAAAAAATTGGCGTTTCGCGCCAGGCGGTAAGCAAGTGGGAAAGGGGCGAAAGCTCACCCGATACCGAAAACCTTATTGCCCTTTCAAAGCTTTACAACATTTCGCTTGATGATTTGGTTTTTGGCGAAAGCAATGAAGAAAAAACTGAAAAACTACAGCCCGAAAACGACAAGGTGGATATTTCCCCTGCAGGAATTCAGGTTGAAAGTAAAACCGGTGATAAGGTTAATATTAACTGGAAGGGTATTCATGTTGACACCGCTGACACAAACGTACATATTGATAAAAACGGTGTTAACGTAACCGAAAACGGTCATATCGTTTTTCCGAAAAAACAAATTGATTCCCGTGCGTACCGCTTTTTTAAGCGCTTTCCATACCCTATTGTAACAGTTATTTTATATATTTTGTTCGGTTCACTTGAAATTTGCGGCGGTTGGGGGCTTGGCTGGTTAGTGTTTTTAACCATTCCGCTTTATTACACCCTTATTGATGCTGTCGCCCGTAAAAACGCAAGCGAATTTTGCTACCCTGTGCTTGTAACTATGGTATACTTATATATCGGTATGGTGAACGAGCTTTGGCACCCGGGCTGGCTGATATTTTTAACCATTCCCGTTTATTATTTTTTAGCCGAATTTATCAGAAAGCTTTGTAAAAAGCTGCAATAAATTATAATTTTAAGGCAACATAAAAAAGCGAAGTGATAAAGGCTACTTCTCATAAGGATGATTAAAAACCTCGATGAATTTCATCGAGGCTTTTTACATGCATATCAAATATAACTAGCATCGCATTTGTAAGTACAAATGCTGCTTTTTGGGTGACACCCAAACCCTTTTAACAACAAACAAGAAAGATAAGTGATATTCTTTGCTGTGCAAAGAGTGATATTTTCACTTTGTGAAAGTGATATTACTCCCTTCGGTAACAGTGATATTTTATTCTCCCTAAAAACTGTCCGAAGGACAATATCACTTAGTGAAAGCATAATATAACTGCGAAGCAATAGAATTCGCCTTTGGCGAATAAAATTGGCGTTGTATCCTTACGGGTACAACGCCTACCGCCTCGCATTATATTTTAACGATATTTAAAGGTTACAAGGCCGTAAATTAAAATTACAAGCACAAAGATGGGCAAAATGAACTGCATATAAATACGCATCCAGTTTTGAACCTTTAAGCCCTTGCCGGTGTTGGCTTCTTCCTTAAAGTTTTTCCAGCCCCAGCCGAATTTCCATGTACAGAAAACAATAAAGAGGAATGCACCAACAGGAAGCATTATAAAGTTTACGATAAAGTCCTCTAAATCCAAGAAGTTTGTACCCTTTGAGAAGGGAACAAAGCCCGACCACACATTAAAGCCGAGTGCGCAGGGAAGTGACAACACAAACAAGGCAATGCCGTTAATAAGACAGGCTTTTTTACGTCCCCATTTAAAGAGGTCCATACTGCAGGCAATAATGTTTTCGAACACCGCAATAACGGTTGAAAGCGCTGCGAAAGACATAAATACAAAGAAAAGTGTGCCCCAAACTCTACCCAAGGGCAAATTATTAAACACATTGGGAAGGGTGATAAATATAAGATTAGGACCTGCATCAACAGGAATATTGTAAGCAAATGCGGCGGGGAAAATGATAAGACCCGAGGTGAATGCAACGAAGGTATCAAGGGAAGCCACATTAACAGCTTCACCCAAAAGTGAACGCTTTTTATCGAGATAGCTACCAAAAATAGCCATTGAACCGATACCAAGTGACAATGTAAAGAATGCCTGATTCATTGCGCCAACCACAACTGCACCGGGATTATTGTTTATAAATTTATCCCAGTCGGGCAATAAATAGAACTGAAGACCTGCATCGCCGCCCTTTAAGAAGCAGCTGTTTATTGCAAGCACCACCATAATTGCAAGAAGGGCAAGCATCATATACTTACTAACCTTTTCAACGCCCTTGTTAACACCCAAGGCACAAACGCCGATACCTATAATTACAGCAATTGCCATAAACAGTACCATTTGAACAGGGTCGGAAACCATTTCGCCAAATATATTGGGTACAGTTTCAGGTGTAGTACCAACAAATTTACCGCTTGCCATTTTAACAAAATAGTTAATCATCCAACCGGTAACGGTGGTGTAAAACATCATTAAAATGTAGTTACCAGCAAAGGCCATATAACCGTGCCAATGCCATTTTGAGCCCTTTGGCTCTAACTGCTTGTACATTGCGGCAGGGCTTTTTTGCGAAGCACGGCCGAGGGCGAATTCCATTGTCATAACAGGAAGCCCCATAACAACCAAAAAGAACAAATAAATAAGTACAAAAATTGCGCCGCCGTATTGACCTACCATCCAAGGAAATTTCCACACATTACCAATACCGATAGCACAACCGGCGCTAAGCAATATGAAGCCTAAACGGCTTGAAAGCTTTTCTCTCTCCATAATAACCTCCTAAGGTTTAATATAATTACTATAACACATTTATCTTTTTTATACAAGATTTAATTTTTTGCTTGATTTTTTTGAATGTTTTTGGTATACTAATTGGGCATTCATAATATCTACGCAGAGATGGCTGAGCTGGCCTAAGGCGCACGATTGGAAATCGTGTAACGGCTAATACCCGTTCGAGGGTTCGAATCCCTCTCTCTGCGCCAAAATCGACAAGTTTCGATAGAGACTTGTCGATTTTACTTTTTCACTATTAACTCTTCACTTTTCACTATTCTCTTTTTGTCGATTTTGGCAAGTAATAAGTAATAGTGAATAGTTTCCTACGGCACGAATTATTTCATATTGCGTAGCAATATTTCATTATTTTTGTTGTCTATATAAGTGAAAGGCCTTTCAACTTTTAAAAAAGGGGGGAATAGTATGACCGATAACGATATTATTAAGCTGTTTTGGGATAGGGATGAACAGGCAATAAGCAGAACTGAAGAAAAATATCATAACTATCTTTATAAAATATCGGTTAATATTTTATACGACGAACAGGATGTACAGGAATGTCTTAATGATACATATTTGTCAGTGTGGAATTCGATTCCGCCAAACAGTCCTAAAGCTTTTAAGGCATATATAGGTAAAATTATAAGAAACATATCACTTAATAAGTTTAAATCGGAAAGGACAAAAAAGCGTGGCGGCGGTCAGGTTAAAGATGTTCTCTGCGAGCTTGACGAGTGCGTTTCGACTATATTTGGCGTTGAAGACTCTGTAAACGAAAAGGAACTCACCGCATTAATAGAAAAATTCTTGCTTTCACAACCAAAACAAAAGCGAAACCTTTTTGTAAAAAGATACTGGTATATGGACAGCATAAAGGAAATTTCGTTGGAATTTATGAGTGAAGCTAAGGTCACTGCTATTCTCTGCAGAATGAGAAAGGATTTAAAAATTATTCTTGAAACGGAGGGCTTTAATTTATGAGAAACGAAATACTGTTAAATGCAATAGGCGATATAAGTGATGAGCTTATTTTAAGTGCTGAAAATGTTGGAAATATAAAAAAACATAAAATTATAAAATATGTTGCGTCGGCCGCCTGCTTTTTGTTGCTTACGACAGTTGTAATCCTGAATTTTCCGCAAAAAAAAGCAGAGCTGCCTATGCTTACTGTAATGGATAATGATACAGCAGACGGTTTCGGTTATGAGGCGCTTATGGCTTATAGGATATCCGATTTAACTAATGCTAATCCTTGGAGTGAGGATGCAAAGCTTTCAACCCTGCCAGTGTATAAAAATTTGTACACCTATGATGTAAACGGCGAAGTGGTGGGAAATGCGGATGAATATACCGAAAGATTACTGAAAAGTGTTTCTAAAAAGGCCAAAAATATGTCGGGGGTAAAGGTTGGGAAAAGTCTTGGCGGAATGGAAATAGATATTGAATTTGTCCCCGAGGTAGTGCTTGACGGAAAATATAACTTTGGGTTTGATGCCTCTTTTGAAGAACTTACAAGTGTAGGAAGCTTTTTCATTGACGAGTATAGAAGAATAATTGATATGAAAAAACCGACACTTAATATATATAATGGGGATTATGATATTTACGGTCGGCAGTTATATAATATGTTTTTGTATGACAACTCGGGAAGCTTGACCGATAGGATTATAAATTATCATTTCAACAGAGTGTATTTTCATCCCGACGATTACGGTAGACTTTGCAGAATACGAATTGAAAAAACCGATTTGTCACACAAGGTGGGGGACTATCCTATTATAAGCCTTGAAGATGCGAAAGAGCTTCTTTTTGAGGGTAAATACATTACCACAGTACCGTACAGATTGACCGACAACGATAAAGTGGCTAAATCCGAGCTTGTTTACCGTAATGGCGGCACCGAAAAATATTATATGCCTTATTATAAATTTTTTATTGAGGTTCCAAACGAAAATTTAAAAAACGGTCTTAAAGATTTCGGACTGTATTATGTACCGGCAGTAGAGAGTAAATATATATCAAATATGCCCGTATGGGACGGAAGTTTTAATTGAAAAATGTAAATTTGTGATTTATATTGCAATTTTTGCAAACTGCGCTTTTTGTTATTCTATATTTTCCTAGGGGTTCGAACAAGCTTTTAAGCTTCAAAACATAATATCAACTTTAATTCAACATCAATTTTCTTGATTTAAAGTGTTGACCGTTTTATAATTATTATAAAAGGTGTTTGGCTCGGAGGGATAAAATGAACGATTACAAATTTGGCAATTTCTTGTGTATGCTACGCGAGAAAAAAGGAATGACTCAAGCAGAAATTGCCAATAAATTGGGTGTTACTGCCGCAGCGGTATCCAAATGGGAAAACGGAAGTGCAAAGCCCAGGGTTGATGTTTTGTTACAGTTGTCAAAAATTTTAGATGTCAGGGTTGAGGAGCTGATGTCGGGTGAGTACATAGAAGCCGACGCACTTGACACCGAAACCGTTAAAACCATAAATGAAAGATATGAATATCTTGTAAAGGTTGACCTTTATAATACTATGGAGGTTAAAATCCGCCGTTTGATTGCTGCTATAATAGATTGGAATGTTATCGGTTTTTCTACACTCGTATTAATTTCATTATATATGGGTTTATTCAACAAAGCTATTCAGCAAAACTCAACGCCCGCAACACTTGGTGTGTTATTTGTTATGCTTTTATATCCTATTGGCTTTGTTTTACGCGACATAATTTTTGGCCACCGTTCGCTTGGCAAAAAAATAACCGGTCTTACAATTTTAGATCAAAAAAGCGGTCAACCCGCGGGGTTTATAAAAAGAGTGGTCAGAAATTTGTTTTTACCCTTTATGCAATTTGACGTTATAATTATGCTCATTATCGGGCGCAGTATCGGGGACAGTGTGGCACAAACACTTGTCGTTCCACAAAAAATCTCAAAGCCAAAAATCATCACCGCTAAATCTAATATTAAACAAACTGAGGTTGAAAAAATCAACAGTTATGCACCGCCAAAGTCAAAAAGCATTAAAACAACTATTATAATTTTTGTGTGTGCCTTTATTGCGTTTATAATTTTTATTGTTTCAACCGTTATGGTTGCAATTTCATTCACAAGGGACAGTGAAGAATATAAGCTGGCATACAGTTATTTTGTTGAAAGCGATACCTTTAAATCACTTAATGTTGACGAATCAAAAATTTTTAATAACAGTTATTCGTCCGAATGGGAATATTCCAATGACGGAAATTATGATTTAAAAACCACAAAGATTTCGTTTACGGTAAAATTCCGCACATATACAGTTGTATGTCATTATAAAAATGAAGTTTGGACCGTTTGTGAAGAATGTACAAGATTCAAATAATAAAACTCCGCCGACCTTGCGGTCAGCGGAGTTTTATATCTAATTTTATTATGCCAATTTTTATTTATAACAATAGTTTGGCATAAATTCACCTTACCAAAAGACCGCTTTTTAATTTTTTTTCTTGCTTTTTGACTATTTTTATTATAAAATAATTAAAAATAATATTTTATCTGCCACCGGGTAGAGAATGTCTGACATTCACTTGCACATCGTTAGGTCTTTGAAGATGTGCGGTGGATGTTTTTTGATATGAGGTGATTTTGTGAAGCTTTTAAAACAGTTTAAGGCCCTTTCAAAATTTGAGCTTGCGCTGTGGCTTTTGTCGGTTGCGGTTGTAAGCGCTTCCTTTTTGCTGTCACCCGATAAGGATTATTTATCCCTTTGTGCATCGGTCATAGGGGTGACAGCCTTAATTTTTGTTGCAAAGGGGTATCTTTTAGGTCAAGTGTTAACCATTATCTTTGCACTGTTTTACGGCGTTATTTCATTTTTCTTTTCATATTACGGAGAAATGATTACCTATGTTTTTATGACAGCGCCCATGGCAGTAATGGCTTTAATCCAGTGGTATAAAAACCCTTATAAAGACACCGACGAGGTTAAGGTGCAGTCCATAACCAAAAAGCAAATAACCGTTATGCTTATTTTTACGGTTTTAGTAACCTTTGTATTTTACTTTATTTTAAAATGGCTTGAAAACGCAAATTTAATTATCAGCACACTTTCAATTACAACCAGCTTTCTTGCCTGTTATTTAACCTTTTTGCGCTCCCCTTTTTACGCCTTGGCCTATGCCGCAAACGATATTGTACTGATTATTTTATGGGTGCTGGCTTCCCTTAAAAGCCCGTCATATATACCGATGATTTTTTGCTTTATAATGTTTTTCGCTAACGATATTTACGGCTTTATAAACTGGAAAAGAATGAAAATGCAGCAAAGCATAAATTAAAACACAAAGAACCTTTCATAAAGCAAATGCTTTATGAAAGGTTCTTTTTTTAGGTGTTTTGTTTAATGCTTATTTTGTGAACAACCGCTGCAGCCACTGCAGTTGCCGCTACAGTTAGAGCCGCTTTTCTGTGCGCATTGCTTTGAATGTGGACAGCCAATGCAAACCTGCCCGTTTTTCTTTTGCCGGTAAAGATAAATTATTATAGCAACAATTACTATAACAAGAATTGCCAAAACGATATAATCACCCATTATTTAACCGCCACCTTTTCGGCCTTTTTAAGCTCATATTCAGCCTTCATTTTCTTGTCGTTATGAATTATAAGCGCAACAACTATACCAACCATAACAAGAACTGCCGCAAAACCTGCAATTGCAACAGGGATATTAAGCTTGGAAGGGTCAACAATAAGTGTACCGATGGTGTAAACAAAATATGAAACCGTGTAGCCAACGCCAAGCTGTAAGCCAATACCGCCTAACATCCATTTCCCACTCTTCATTTCGGCATTCATTGCACCGATAGCCGCAAAGCAAGGGGGTGTGAAAAGGTTAAACATAAGGTATGCAAGCGCTGCAACAGCAGTAAGACCCATTGACTGTGCAACCACATCGGCACCGCCTTCAAGCACCAATTCGTCAACATTGATAAAGCTTGTAAGACCGAAGCAAACCGCCAAGGTGCCAACAACGTTTTCTTTTGCAATAAAGCCTGTAACCGCCGCTGCTGCCAACTGCCAGGATACAATGCCGACAATGGGCACTAAAAGGTAAGCAAAGGGACCTGCAATTGAAGCAAGGATAGAATCGCTTGCCGAATCGTTAGCAACGGTAAGCTTCCAGGTAAATGTTTGCATAATTTGAACTGCAGTATTGCAAAGAAGAATAATTGTAGCCGCTTTAACTATGTAAGCCCAACCACGTGAGCACATCGACTTAAATGCACCCCAGAAGGAAGGTACTTTATATTCAGGAAGCTCAATAATAAAGAAGGATTTTCTTGCCTTGTGACCTGTAATACGGTTAATAAGTAATGCACCAAGAAAGATAAGCACAATACCCGAAAGGTACATAACAGTGCTTACCCAACCCGCATTTTTAAAGAATACACCCGCAAAAAGTGCAATTACGGGAATTTTAGCACCACAGGGCATAAAGGGAGCGAGCATTGCTGTTGCACGGCGTTCACGCTCGTTACGAATGGTGCGGCTTGCCATAACACCGGGTACGGCACAGCCAACAGTAATAACAAACGGAATAACCGATTTACCCGAAAGACCAACCTTTTTGAAAATAGGGTCTAAAACAACGGCAACACGTGACATATAACCGCAGTCTTCGAGTAAAGCAATAAGGAAATACATTACCATTACAAGCGGTAAGAAGCCAAGCACGGCACCCACACCGCCGATAATACCGTCAACCACTAATGCCGAAAGCAATGGGTTTGTTATGTAGCCGCCAACAAATTCCTGAAACATTTCAATAAGAGTAACAAGACCGGGAATTGCCACCTTGCCGATTTCAACCCCTTCGGCAATCCATGGGCCAACCCACACCTGCGAAATTTGGAAAACAAGGAACATTACAACGGCAAAAATCGGAATACCGAGCCATTTGTTTGTAAGCACAGCATCGATTTTGTCGCCAAAGTTTTTATCCTTAGTTAAAACCTTACGGGTTTCAACATCCTTTACAATGGCGTTTACAAATTCAAAACGCTTGCGGTCAGCCGCAATTACGGCCTGCTTGTTTGTAAGGTCAACTTCACCCTGATTATATGGTGCAGTCTGTGTTTTTCCAACCTGCGCTATAGCCGCTTTAACAACATCTGCAAGACCATCCGCCGAGGTTGAAACAGTATCAATTACAGTACAGCCAAGCTTTTGTGATAATTTAGCGGTATCAATTACAGTTTCTTTCTTTTCGTTAATATCAGCCTTATTAAGCGCAACAACCACAGGAATGCCCAATTCTAAAAGCTGAGTTGTAAAGAAAAGGCTACGGCTTAGGTTAGTTGCATCCACAATGTTTATAATAGCATCGGGATTTTCGTTTTTAACATAAGCGCTTGTAATGCTTTCCTCACTTGTGAAGGGCGACATTGAATAAGCACCCGGAAGGTCAACCGCGATAAGACCGTTTGAACCGTCACAATATGTCTTCTTTATAGGATGTTCCTTCTTATCAACCGTAACACCCGCCCAGTTACCAACCTTTTCATTACTGCCGGTAAGGGCATTGTACATTGTTGTTTTACCGGAATTGGGGTTACCGGCTAAAGCAATTCTCATTATTTTTCCTCCTAATATTCTAACGGCTAACGCCTGTTGAAGCAAACTCATCGAGTTAGCCTAGGCTAACTCGTGGGTAAAAAAACAATCAGCAGACTGTCCCCTTCTTTTAAAAAAGGACGATTGCTTCTGCTAACTGATTATCAATACTGTACCTTGCGTCCTTAATAGAAACAACGCAGGTGGCTTTTTTGCGTGAAACCACGGTAATTGGTTCACCGCTATAGCAACCGAGAGAAAATAAAAAAGCATCTAATTCCTCATCATTGGTTTCTATTTGCCTAATGATATATTCTTTTCCTTCAATAGCTTCTTTTAAAGTCATAAAATCACCTTCAAAATTCGGTTAGCCTTTGCTAACCGTAAGATATTATACCATAATTTTCTTATTTGTCAACACTTTTTTAACAATTTTAAAAATCCGTTTGCCAAGTATTTCAAAACACCTGACAAACGGATTAAACTTTTTTATGCGTTAGCCTTTTTATGTGCCTTTTTAGAAATAATCTGAATAAGCACTACAATGGTAATAAGACCAAGACCGATACTGTCGGTTACAAGACCGGGATAGATAAGAAGCAAGCCACCAACTGCCGAAATAATACGTTCGTACCACTTCATATTAGTAAGGAGATAGCCTTCCAAAGCTGCCGATACACCAAACATACCGATGATTGCAGTAACACAAATAAGCACAACCTCATACCAAACGGTATTAACAAACAGCATGGCAGGGTTAAGCGCAAATACGTAAGGCACGATAAATGCGCCGATGGCAAGCTTGGTCGCGGTGAATGCAGTCTTCATTGGGTTTGCCTGTGCAATAGCCGCACCTGCATAGGCCGCCAGCGCAACGGGAGGTGTTAAGTCGGCAACGATACCGAAATAGAACACGAAGAAGTGCGCCGCAATAGCGGGAACACCCATTTCCATAAGAATAGGCGCACATGTTGCCGCCATAATGCAATAGTTTGCGGTAGTAGGCACACCCATACCAAGAACGATGCAAGCAAGCATTGTAAGGAACAACGCAATAATTACGTTATTGCCCGCAAGACCGACAATGGCAGTCATAAGCTGAGTTGCAAGACCTGTTATAGAAATAATACCGGCAATAATACCGGCCACACCGCAAGCAACTGCAACCGTAATCATACCCTGACCGCCTGCAGCCAAGGCTTCAAAAATACGCTTGGGTGTAATGCGGTTTTCTTTATTAAAGATGCCCACAACAATAGCTGCGATAATTGCAATTGCCGCTGCAAATGCAATTGAACGCGCGCCGCTGCTTACAAGCGCAATCAAAATAATAATAGGTAATAATAAATAAGATTGCTTTAAAAGAGGCAAGAATCTGGGTAATTCTTCCTTAGTAAGACCGCGAAGACCTTCCTTTTTAGCTTCAAGGTGTACCACAATAAATACACCAAGGAAGTAAAGCACCGCGGGTAAAATTGCGCGAACAACAATATTACTGTAAGAAACACCCATATTTTCAGCCATTAAGAATGCCGCCGCACCCATAATGGGAGGCATTATTTGACCGCCTGTAGAGGCCGAAGCTTCAGCGGCAGCCGCAAATTCAGGCTTGTAGCCTGCCTTTTTCATAAGCGGAATTGTAACAGCACCCGAGCCAACGGTATTGGCAACCGAAGAGCCCGAAACCATACCCTCAAGTGCACTTGCCACAACAGCAACCTTTGCGGGACCGCCCGAAAAACCGCCAACAACCGAGTTTGCAATTTTAATAAAGAAGTCGGCAATGCCGGTTCTTTCAAGAAATGCACCGAAAATAATAAATATTGCAATATACTTTGAGCAAGTAGCAATAGGTGTTGATAAAACACCGGTGGAGGTTGTATAAAAAATACCGCTGAAAAGCTTAACCACACGGCGCATAAAATCGGGCTGTTGAAGACCCCAAAAAAGTGCATAAACCATAAATGCGACCGCAACCACAATAATCGGAATACCGACACAGCGGCGGCAAAGCTCCAAAAGACATAACACGCCCACAGCGGCAATTATAATTTGATAATTATCAAATTTAATGCCTTGGTTAATAATTTGCTGTGCATAAACCACAATGTAAAAAAATGAGCCCGAGCCCAAAGCCATTAAAATATAATCATACCACGGGATGTAATTAACCTTTTGAGTGCCCTTTCTTGCAGGGAACACCAAAAAACCAATGAAAACAATTGCGCCAACAAAGCTTGCCAAACGAATATGGTCAAGCCAGGTTGCGAAAAAGGTTACGTAAATACAAAACAGAGAAAATGCTGCCAAAATACAATTAACAACAATTTTGGGCTTGCCTTCCCAAACGCGAACGTTGGATTCCCTGTCATATTTTTTCATTACGGCTTCAACGTCCATAGGAGCATCGGCCGCAACTGCTTTTTTCTTGAATAGAGCCAACAAAATCCTACCTTTCTATATTCATTATAAACGCACTAAAATAGCTGCGACTGCAAAGCCGCAGCTATTACGTTTTAAGAAATTAACCTTTAAGTTAATTATTTGGTTGCTACATCAATGCCCTTTTCCTTAAAGTACTTTGCAGCACCTGCGTGGAAGGGAACAACTGTAAGACCGTCGGTAGCATTTTCAAGTGAAAGCTCGGCACCCTTAGCGTGCTTAACCTTGATATCTTCAATATTATCAAAGATTGTCTTTGTTAAGTTGTAAACGTCATCTTCTGAAGCGTCAGCGCTTACAATAAGGGTTGCCTTAACGGTAACGGTAAGAACAGCCTTATCCTGATTCTTGTAAGAATTTGCAGGAACTTCATAAACTGAATAGAACTTGTTCTTTTCCATAAGTGCCTTAGCAATATCACCGTCAATAGGAACAAGGCGAGCATTCTTATTAGTCATGCAAAGCTCGTCAATAGCGGGTGTAGGAGCACCTGCAACAATAAATGCAGCATCGATTTTACCGTCCTTAAGAGCATCAGCACTTTGACCGAAGTCTTGATATTGAGCCTGAATATCCTTTTCGGTAAGACCTGCAGCTTCTAAAACGTCGATAGCATTGAAATAAACACCCGAAGCAGGAGCACCGATAGAAACCTTCTTGCCCTTTAAGTCCTTAACTGACTTAATGTCGGGGTCGGTAGTAACAAGCTGAACAGCTTCTGCATAAAGACCTGCAATTGTACGGAAGCTTGTGATTTTGCCTTCGTCCTTAAAGGAACGAACACCGTCCCAAGCGTAAGCCATAACGTCAGACTGAACTGTACCTAACTGATAGTCACCAACGTCAATGCTTTGAATGTTTGCTTTTGAACCGTCAGATGAAACAGCAGTAACAGAAATGTTAGTTTTGTCCTTAATATACTGCGAAAGAACGTTGCCGTAAGCAAAGTATGTACCCTGAGTACCACCTGTACCCATTGTCATTTTGGTTGCGCCCTTGTTGCCGCCGTTATCGGTATTACCGCCGCAAGCAACCATGGTTAAAACCATTAAAATTGAGAGTAAAGCGATTAAAAACTTTTTCATTGTTTTTGCCTCCTGTATATATGTATACAATTATATTAGCATAACGATACACATATGTCAAGATGTAATTTACCAATCTAAGTCTATTTTTTTTATTATTTGCAGCAACTTGCAAAACCAAATCAATAGTTGTATAATATGAGTGATTTTTATGTAAGGAGGAAACCGCATGGATGACATTAAGCACATTGTTGCAAAAAATATAACTGAATTGCGATTGCTTAACAATATGACCCAAATGGAGCTTGCCGAAAAAATTAACTATTCGGATAAAACCATTTCCAAATGGGAGCGGGCCGAATCCTCTCCCGATATTTCGGTATTAGTGCAATTGGCCGACCTGTTCGGTGTTTCGCTTGATTATTTGGTAAGAAGCGAAAATATTGAAGAAACCGTTAAGGAGCACAAGCAAAAGGAGGTTAAATATAACCGCAGGGTTATATGCTATATATCCGAAAGTGTTGTGTGGTTTGTTGCAATTTTTGCTTTTATAATTACCTCGCTTATCACAAACCGAGCAACATTCCAATGGCTCTATTTTGTTTACGCACTGCCCATTGTTTTAATAATTCGTTTAATTTTTAATTCAATTTGGTTTAATCCCCGCCGCAACTATTTTATTATATCGGCGCTTATATGGTCGATACTATCGGCAATACATATAACCTTTTTACATTTTGGTCTTAACGTTTCACTTATTTTTCTTTTAGGTGTTGCGGGACAAATTGTAATAATTCTTTGGTCATTTATTAAAAAGCCAAAGCTGTAATAATAGTGATAACATCCTGCCCAAAGGCAGGGTGTTTTTTTATTTCTACGAACAGTAGAATTGACCGTAGAATCATTCTACGAACCAAAGCTTAATTTGTAGAAGGGCTTCTACTATATATAGGTTTATTTTTTTAAAAAGCAAAATTAAAATGCTTTCTGTGAGGTGAAGGCATTTGAATATACTTTTTTGCGGCGACAGTAATGTATGCGACGGCATAGCCTTGTCAGCTCTTTCAATTTGTAAAAACACAAGTGAAGCCGTAAGCTTTTACATACTGACTGCCGACATTGAAAACCATTACAGTATAAAAATGGAATTTACCGACAAGCTTGAAGCGGTCATTAAAGCAAAAAACCAAAATAATAAAGTTTTTTTAATTAACATAACCGAAAGCTTCGAAAGCTATCTGCCGCTTGCCAATATGGGAACGCGCTTTACGCCATTTTGTATGCTAAGGCTTTTTGCTGATACCGTACCCCAAATTCCCGACCGTATTTTATACCTTGACACTGACGTTTTATGCAAAAGCAACTTTTCCGATTTATATAACACCGATATGCAAAACGCTGAGATTGCAGGTGTGCCCGACAGGTATGGCAAATGGTTTTTCGGAAATATTTTAAAACACAATTATTTAAATTCGGGCGTGCTGCTTTTAAATATGAAGAACATCCGCAAAAGCGGTTTATTTAAAAAATGCCGTGATATGTGCAGGGATAAAAAAATGTTTATGCCCGACCAGTCGGCTTTAAATAAGCTGGCAACAAAGCGTAAATTACCCCAAAAATATAACGAGCAGGGCAAAATTAAGGGCAATACCGTTTTTAAGCATTTTACCACATTTTTTAAGTTCTTCCCCATTATCCACACAGTAACCGTTAAACCTTGGGACACCGAAGCACTTCATACAAAGCTTCATATTTTTGAATTTGATGACATTATAAACGAATACCAAAGGAGTAAATAAAATGCAAAAAGAAATTCCTATTTTTTTCACAATTGATGATAGTTATGCACCGTTTTTAGCGGTTGCGCTTAATTCGGCAATAAAAAATTCAAGCCCAAAAAGGCGTTACCGTGCAATTGTTTTGCATCAGGGCTTAAATGAAGCCAACACAAAAAAATTACAAGCCCTTGAAAGCGATAATTTTAAAATTGAGCTTACACCTATGAAAGCCAACTTTGAAGCCTTGGATGACAGAATGAGCAACCGTCTTCGCTGTGATTACTTTACCCTTACAATATACTTCCGTCTTTTTATTCCCGCAATGTTCCCGCAGTATGACAAGGGCATTTACATTGACAGCGATGTGGTTTTTACCGACGATATTGCCAAGCTTTTTGATACCGATATTGGCGAAAATTTAATTGGTGCCTGCAACGATTTATCTATTGCGGATATTCCCCCGCTTGTAGCCTATACCGAAAATGCCATTGGGGTTAAAAAGGAAGAATATATAAATTCGGGCGTACTGCTTATGAACCTTAAAAAAATGCGCGACTGTGATTTTGAGGGACATTTTTTAAGCCTTTTAAATACATACCACTTTGACAGCATTGCACCTGATCAGGATTATATAAACGCTATGTGTAACGGCAAAATATATTATCTTGATAAGTCTTGGGACACAATGCCCAACAATGCACAGCCGCCGCTTGAAAAAACGCATATCATACATTACAACCTTTTTTCAAAGCCGTGGTGCTATGACGGTATTCAATACGCTGATGAATTTTGGAAATATGCCGCTGACAGCGGTTACATAAACGAAATAAAAGCCTATAAGGCAGATTATACAGGCGATAAGAAAAAAGCAGACAGTGACTGTCTGCAATTGCTTGTTAACCGCGGAAGCGAAATTCCCGAAAATGAAATCACCTTTAAGAAAATGCAGGAAAAGGGGGCAAAAATTCGATTATGATTATTGGCGATAACAGAAAAGCGGTGATTGAAAATATAAAAACCTTTGCAGAAAGCGGTCAGTTTCATAATAAGGTCGAGCTTACCGACCCTGTGCTTACCGCAGAGCAAAGCAAGAAAATTACTGCAAGCTATATGGAAAGCCGAAACGATTTTACCTTTAAAATTAAAACCGCTATCGGTGTTTTGATGGCCAAAACCGCAACAAAAATAATAAATAAAAACACCGAAATTGTAGGACTTGAAAAAATACCCAGGGACCTTGGCGGCGTGCTTATTACAAGCAACCACTTTAGCCCCCTTGAAAACACGGTTATACGCCACCTTACAAACAAGCTTAAAAGAAGAAAACTGGGAATTATAAGTCAAACCTCTAACTTTGCAATGACGGGTTTTATCGGCTTTTTGATGAACTATGCCGACACAATTCCCATTTCACAGGACCCTCGCTATTTGGCGCGCGATTTTCTTTCCATTTTGAAGGAAAGACTTGTAGATAAAAAGCATGCTGTTTTACTTTATCCCGAACAGGAAATGTGGTTTAACTACCGCAAGCCCCGCCCGCCTAAAAGCGGCGCATATTTTTATGCCGCAAAGCTTAACGTGCCGATTATTTCATGCTTTGTCGAAATGGTAGATTTAAATGATGATGACACATCCGAATTTAAAAAGGTAAAATATGTGCTTCACATTTTGGATATTTTATACCCCGACCCGCAAAAAACAGTTAAGGAAAATACAGAAGCGCTTGGCGTTATGGATTATTCGCTTAAAAAGAACTGCTATGAAACGGTTTACGGCAAGGCGCTTGACTATACATTTGAAGCTTCGGACATTGCGGGCTGGAAGGGTACGCTATGAGCAAAAAAGTAAGATATTACGACAGCTTTACAGATGACTTTGAACAAACCGCTAACCAAAATTTTAAATTGCCCGATAATTACAAATGGGTAAGAACTGATATTTTATCAAAAGCCTTATCAGGCATAATTTACGGTCTTGCGGTGATTTTCGGCGGGCTTTATTGCAAATGCTTTTTGCACTTAAAGGTGACGGGCAAAGAAAACTTAAAAGGCGTAAAGGGCGGCTTTTTTATTTACGGCAACCATACACAGCCTGTAGGAGACGTATTTATCCCTGCGCTTTGCGTGTTGCCCAGAAGAATTTACACCCTTGTCAGTACAGCAAATTACGGTATTCCCTTTATCGGCAAAATTTTGCAATTTTTAGGCGCACTGCCGATTGTAGATAATTTGAGCGGTATTAAGGAGCTTAACCGCGCCATTGAATACCGACTTAATAAAAATCATCCTATTGTTATCTACCCGGAAGCACACGTGTGGGAATATTACACCGATATCCGCCCTTTTCCCGATACTGCTTTTAAATTTCCCGTAAAATTTGAAAAGCCCACCTTTGCAATGACCGTAACCTATAAAAAGTCCAAACTTTTCAAAAGACCCGTTATGCAGGTTTTTCTTGACGGACCTTTTTACCCAAAGGGCAACACCCAAAAAGAAAAAGTAAAATTTTTGCACGAAAAAATTTATGGTATAATGAAAAACCGCAGCAAAAACAGTGACACAAATTATATTAAGTACATAAAAAAATAGCCACAATTACATCTATATAATAAAATTAGCCAATCCGAATAATTCGAAGGGATTTTGTTAGAAAATTCTTGCTTTTTTACATAAAAATACAGTATAATCGTTTGGGGTGATAATAATGTACAAATACGAAACACATCTTCATACTTCTCCTGTTAGCGGTTGCGCGATCGCAAGTGCGGAGGAAACCGTAAAATGTTATAAAGAGTTGGGATATGACGGCATCTTTATTACAAACCATTTTCCTGACGTTGATAACAGTGACCGAACCTATGAGGAAAAAATTAATTTTTATTTTTCGGATTACGAAAAAGCTTTAGAATTAAGTGAAACCGTTGGAATTAAGGTTTTTTGCGGTGTTGAAACCACTTACGGCGGCACCGATTTTTTGGTATATGGGCTTGATAAAGAGTGGTTCCTGGCTCACCCCGAAATTATGAGTATGAGGCAGAGCGATAAGCTTACACTTATGCGAGAAAGCGGTGCGCTAATAGTTCAGGCACATCCTTTCCGTGAAGCGTGGTATATTGACCATATTCGCCTTTTCCCCAGACACGTTGACGGTGTTGAAATAATGAACGCCAACAGACCCGATGATGAAAATAATTTGGCAAAAATTTATTGTGAGCATTACGGTCTTATTAAATTTGCAGGTTCGGACAATCATTCAGCCGCAAAGCAGAATAAACTGTTCGGCTTATGCTTTGAAGAACCTATTTGCAGTGTGAAAGATTTTATAGAAAAAGCCAAAAACGGCAAGGCGGAAATTTTTACGTTAAAAACTAAATAGTTCAATATTACGGCATAAGACAAAATTAAAAGAAGCACAATCGAGGCGCACTTCCTTACGGAGTGCGCCTCAGTTATATTCGCCTGACGGCGAGTGATATTGCTTCGCAGTGATATTAGCTAACGCTAGTGGTATTGTCCTGCGGACAGTTTTAGGGCGAATATAATATCACGAAAACCGATAGGTTTTCATATCACTTTTGCCGTAAGGCAAAAATATCACTGCAAACTCTTAGTTTGCAATATCACTTCACCTGCCGAGAAAGATATTCTTTATTTTCGGCAAGTATTTACAATTCTCAAAGTATGTAACCCACTATGACACTTTCAAAAACAGAAAGTGTCATTTTTTTATATAGAAAAACGGAGACTACTTCTTTACGAAGTGTCTCCGTTCGTGCTTCTTTTTTTACTATCCTTTAAAGTTCGGCTGTTTTTAATTTTTAAAAAATGCCACAGCAACCGCACCGGGACCCGCGTGTGTGCCAATTACACTGCCAACTGTAGTATAACGAACCTCTTTAAGTCCCTTATCCCAGATGTTCCTACTGTCTTCAATGTATTTAAGCAATAAATCATCTGAAAGGCCTGTATATCCAAGTAAAACAGGCTTTGTAAAATCAACGCCGCCTGCCTTTTCAATTTCCTGAACAAGCAGGTTATTGCCCATTTTAGAACCACGCGCTTTTCCAAGAATTTCTATTTCGCCGTCAACAACTGACAAAACCGGCTTGATATTAAGCACCGCTCCTGCAAAGGCAACCGTTTTCGAAACGCGCCCGCCTCGCTTTAAATATTCCAAGGTATCAACCAAGGCAACAATTACAATTTTTTTCTTTTCTTCTTCAAGGTGGCTTACAATTTCCTGCGCACTTAAGCCTTCATTACTTAACTGCAACGCGCGTTCAACCAAAATTCCGCCGCCGATTGTAACACTGCCGCTGTCAACAACATAAATATTATTGTAATCATTTGCCGCTATCACGGCACTTTGATATGTGCCCGAAAGCTTGGAAGAAACAGTAATTACTACCGCGCCCTCATCCCCAACTTTTTTATATTCCTGCACAAAAGCATCAGGGGTAGCCTGACTTGTTGTAGGGTGAACATTGCTTTCAATAAGCATTTCATAAAATGTCTTGTGGTCAATGGTTACTCCGTCAGCATATTCCTTTTCGCCAAAGCTGACCGTTAAAGGCACAACACTTACCTGACCCTTAATTTCGGACGCTAGGTCGGATGTTGAATCAACAATAATACGTGTTTTCATATAACACTCCCATAAATTATTTGCCGTATTTTTTACAAACATTTTCGAGAGCCTCACTTATAATTGTCAAGCTTCGATAAAAATTCATCCGTTCATCATCGGTAAGACCTTCGCTTACTTCGTCAAGCACACGATCAATCTTATCGGCAATTTTTTTACCAACCTCAATTCCCTTTTCAGTCAGCACAAGAGGACTTCTATACCTTTTGGCATACTTAGCTTCACAGGTTAAAAAGTTGCTTTGCTCTAAAAAATCAAGCGCACGGGATATAGTTGCCTTGTCCTCCTCACAGCGTTCACAAAGATCTGTTGCGGTAAGGCCATTGACCGTGTAAAGATAATATAGACAAGAAATGTGCACACTTCTTAAGTTATATTCTGCCATTTCTTGATTTTTAATTTTACGAATGTTACGGCTTATTCGGTTAATAAGCACAGTAAAAGTTTCAAATCTTTCCTGCACTGTACTCCCCCTTTTTAATTATATCCAAAAACAGTATAACGGAAACTTGTTGAAATGTCAACAAGTTTTTCTTTCTTAATAAAATTTGATGCTTTAAAATTACTCCTTCATTATTTGCTAACCCCATTATAGCCGCCACTTATTTTTGAAAGCTGTTATAGCTTCATTAAGAAAGATATTCTTTTGCAATACTTGAAAAATATTTGCTTTATTGGTATAATATTTGTATTAAGGAAGTTTAAGGTGGTTTTATAATGGCAAAGGATTTATATTGTATTGTTTTAAAGGACCTTGGCAAAAAGCCCGAAAAGGTTTTGGAAGAGCTTAGCACCCGCCTTTCTGACAGCGATATTGAGGCAACCCGTGAAAAGCTTGAAAACGGCAAAACCGTAAATATTGCATACTGCAAAACCTTTGGTGAAGCCAAGCTTTTAAAGGAAGGCTTTGAAGGCCGCGGTGCCGTGGTGGATGTTTGCCTTTCCCGCGTTAAAAAGGAAAAGAAATTTGAAAAAAAGGGCACCCCTTTTTATGATTCTTTATGCGAGGGCTTTGAAAAATACGCCAAAAAACGCAAGGAGCTTAAAAAGAACCTTTCGTTTGGTGTTATTGGCTGGCCGCTTGTTGCCGTTGGCGTTTGCCTTTTAGTTTTCGGTAATCTATGGGGTCTTTTACCTCTTATTCCCGGCGTTGTAGTTTTAGACGTTTCGGCATTCAAGCTTATGCTTGAAAATAACAAAAAGAAAAAAGCCGAACAAAACCAAGATGACCTTTTAGAAGAAACCAAAGGTCAAAAAGCTTGGAAAATTATTCTTGAAATTTTAAAATACATAGGTGTAATTCTTTTTGGTGCTTTTGTTGTACTTTTCAGGATTTGTAAAAACCTTTGGCAGCTTTCAAAAATCAAGCGTACATACCGCCTTGTAATGCCCTTTAACGAAACCGCTTCATTTGATGTTTTAATATCCCTTGCAGTTTGCGCGGTTTTCTTGCTTGCAATGCTTATTTGTATTGAAATTGCAAAGGCTATTAAATAATTTTTTCCAACCCTATGAAGTAAGCCATAAGGTTAAAACAAAATTGAATATTAAATTGTTAGCGAATGAGCTCGGTACTGTGCCGAGCTCATTTCTTTTAGCGTTAATAAAAAAATATGCACCACCAAAGGTGTCTGACCTTGGGGTGCATATCATACTACTAAATAGCTTATTAAGCTTATAAATTACATAAGACTTCTGTAAATTGCGATAATATCTTCAACAGAAACATCACGGGGGTTGCCGGGGCGGCAAGCGTCGTTATAAGCATCAAGTGCTAAAGCGTCAATATCCTCTTCCTTAACAACGCCCTTAAGTGAAGTAACAATGCCAACATCCTCAGCAAGCTGACGAACTGCTTCAACGGCAGCTGCGCGGTATTCGGCCTGAGTCATATTTTCAACACCCTGAACGCCCATAGCTATAGCGATATCACGATATTTTGTGCCTGTGTAATCAGCATTGAAAGCCATTACTGCGGGCAATAAGGTAGCACATGCTTTACCGTGAGGCATATCATAGTAAGCTGAAAGAGTATGAGCCATTGAGTGATCAACACCAAGGCCAACATTACTAAAGCCCATACCTGCGATGTACTGACCGAGAGCCATGCCTTCGCGGCCTTCAGCCTCGTTCTTAACAGCGCCACGGAGTGAACGGCCGATAACTTCAATTGCTTTAATATGGAACATATCAGAAAGCTCCCAAGCGCCCTTAGTGATGTAGCCTTCAATAGCGTGGGTCAAAGCGTCCATACCGGTAGCAGCGGTAAGACCTGCAGGCATTGAAGCCATCATATCGGGGTCAACAACTGCAACAACGGGAATGTCGTTAGTATCAACACAAACAAACTTGCGCTTCTTTTCAACATCGGTGATTACGTAGTTGATGGTAACTTCAGCTGCGGTACCTGCGGTGGTAGGAACAGCGATAGTAGGAACGCACTTATTCTTTGTAGGAGCAACGCCCTCGAGTGAACGAACATCAGCATATTCGGGGTTGGTGATAATAATACCGATAGCCTTTGCAGTATCCATTGCGGAGCCGCCACCGATAGCAACGATGCAGTCAGCATCCATTTCTTTAAAAGCAGCAACGCCGTTTTGTACGTTTTCGATAGTGGGATTTGCCTTAATGTCGGAATAAATGCCGTAAGCAATACCTGCATTATCTAAAATATCGGTAACCTTTTTAGCAACACCAAATTTAATAAGGTCGGGGTCGGTAGCAACAAAAACCTTTTTGAAGCCGCGCTTTGCAATTTCTTCAGGGATTGCATTTATAGCCCCTGCGCCATGGTAAGAAGTTTCGTTAAGGGTAAATCTGTTCATTGGAATCATCCTTTCAATATTATTATGTTAATTATATAACAAACTACCATTTAATGCAATAGTTTTACTTGGAAAAGACAAAATTGTTTACTTGATATTTTTGATTACAATATTAAAAGACACCTAAAAAAATAGGTGTCTTTTCACAATTAAATTTTACTCCACTTAATAAGCGCAAGGGTTATTATTGATGTTAAATGTCCAAATCCGAACATAAGAAAGGCAATGGCATTTGCCGGATTATTTCCAACACCAATTGCAGCAATAAAAGTCACTATACCAAAAACAAACCATAACAAACCTATTATACCGGAAATCAGCCCTAACACAAAGGCAACCTTTGAAATGCTATTTTTACCAAAAAAAGCAAATATAAAAGCAAGCAAAGGAAAGACCGTGCTTAGTCCATTAAACAAAAATCCAAGGGAAAGACCTGCTATAATTGTCATAATACTTAATGCGGGTGCGGGTGTACCCAAAAAATCAAAGAAACTGCCCGAAAGCGTATAAATAAACGCTTGTACGCCTAAGGTTACAAATATTAGTATTATGTTGCGGTTTTTGCTTTTTAAAATATCACCCATATCAATACATCCCTTCAATTATATGATTTTATTAACAGGTTGATTGCTATACTACAATTTAGAATAGCACACTATAGATTAAAATTCAACATTTAAAAGTATTTTAAAATAATGCGGTTTATAAGCCTTAGCCGCCCCAATATTTTCGGTCTAAGCTTCTAAAAGATATTGCCGAGAAGATATGACGCTTTTCAATTGTTTCACAGGCGTCCAAATCGGCAATGGTACGCGCAACCTTTAAAATGCGGTCATAAGCGCGGGCCGACATACCAAGCCTTTCAAAAGCCAGAGCTAAATACTGACTTGCATCATCGGTTAAAATACAATATTTCCTGATAAGCGACGGAGTAAGCCTTGCATTACAGGTTATACCGTCATTTTTATATCTTTCGGCTTGAATTTGGCGGGCCTTGTTTACGCGTTCTTTAATTTGGGCGCTGGTTTCCTCCTGCCCTTTACCGCTTAAATCGTTATAATCAACAGGCGGCACCTCGACGTGTAAATCGATACGGTCAAGCATTGGACCCGAAATTTTTCCAAGATATTTATGTACTGCCTGCGGTGCACAGGTGCATTGGCGTGTGGGATGACCGTAAAAGCCGCAAGGGCACGGGTTCATTGCCGCCACAAGCATTATTGAGCTTGGGTAGGTTAAACTGCCCGCAACACGCGAAATTGTCACCTTGCCGTCCTCAATGGGTTGACGAAGCGCTTCCATAACGTCGCGGCGGAATTCGGGGAATTCATCTAAAAACAAAACACCGTTGTGGGCCAGTGAAATTTCACCCGGCTTTGGCATTGTGCCGCCGCCCGCAATTGCCGCAGGAGATACCGTATGGTGCGGTGAACGGAAGGGCCGTGTAGATACAAACGGCTCGTTTTTATCTAAAATACCGGCCACCGAATGAACTTTAGTGGTTTCAATCGCCTCATCAAAGGTCATATCGGGCATAATACCCGGGAGACGCTTCGCAAGCATACTTTTACCCGAACCGGGAGGACCTACGAGTATGATATTATGTCCCCCTGCCGCCGCAATTTCCATTGCCTTTTTAGCAGCAAGCTGACCCTTAACGTCCGAAAAATCGGGAACGGGTATTTTACTGTCGTTTTTAATAACCGTAAGCGGTTGCTTTTCTATTAGCTTTTCACCCTGAAGGTGAGAAATAAGCTCTTTAATATTTTCAACACCGTAAACATTTATACCGTCAACCACGGCAGCCTCAACAGCATTATCTTTAGGTACAAACAAATTGCTTATGCCGTTTTCCTTAGCGGTAATGGCAATAGCTAAAACACCGTTAATGCTTCTTAACATACCGTCAAGAGCAACCTCACCAATCATCACCGTATCCGATAAATCAACCTTAACCTGTTCACTTGCCTTTAAAATTGCAAATAAAACGGGCAGGTCGTAAATCGAACCTTCTTTTTTACGGTCGGCAGGTGCAAGGTTTACGGTTATGCGCGAAACGGGAAATTTAAAGCCGCAATTTTTAATGGCGGCGCGCACGCGGTCACGCGATTCTTTAACTGCGGTGTCGGGCAGACCTACAATATCGAATGCGGGAAGCCCGTTTGAAATATCGGCCTCAACCTCTATCATATAAGAATCAATACCAAATAGACCAACGCTGTTTATTCTTGAAAACAAGCCGTTTCACCTACCTTGCTACATTGTTTGTGGGGTTGCCGTCTAAAAACGCCTGAATATTGTCGCACACAATGCCCAAAAGGCGCTGACGGGTTTTAAGCGGTGCCCAGGCTGTATGAGGTGTAATTATAATGTTTGGTGCGTTAAGTAAAGGGCAGTCGTTGCTCATAGGTTCGCTTTTTAAAACATCAACCGCCGCACCCGATAATTTACCGCTTTTTAAAGCTTCGAAAAGGGCGAATTCATCAACCACGCCACCACGTGCAGTGTTAATAAAAAATGCGCCGTTCTTACATTTTTTGAAGGCTTCCCTGTTCATTAAATCCTTAGTTTGCTCGGTTAAAGGGCAATGCATTGAAATAATATCACTGCTTGCCAAAAGCTCATCCAAACTTACAAACTTGGGGTCGTTTTTAGGGGTGCGGGTGTGCACTAAAACGCGCATACCAAGGGCTGTTGCCGCCCTTTCAACCGCTTGACCGATTGCACCATAGCCAACAATACCAAGGGTTTTATCATATACCTCATCAGTTGCAAAAACAAGGGGCGCAAAGCATTTTGACTTAAGCCAACCGCCCTGTTTTACAAATTCATCATACTGTGAAATTTTGGTAAAGTGTGCCAAAATATAACCGATTACCTGCTGCGCTACCGCATTTGTGGAATAACTGCCTGCATTTGCAACCACTATTCCCTTTTCCTTAGCGGCAACAATATCAATATTATTATACCCCGTTGCAAACAACCCGATATAACGAAGCCGCGGGGCATTTTCCATTACCTCGCGGTCGATTATTACTTTATTAGTTAAAATTATGTCCTTATCCTTAACTTCCTCTAAAAGCTGTTCGCGGGTGAGGTTATCAAATTCCGAAACCTCGCCAAAACGGCTTAAAGCATCAAGGGATAAATCGTTATGCGATTTTACGCTTAGACTGTCAGTTACTAATATTTTCATCTTTGGCAGTTACCTTCTTTTTGGTGCCGTCGGGGCTGACAATATATGTGTTTTCAAGCTGGGAAACAAGGCTCATTTTAAAGGAATCAATATATTCACGCCTTAAAATGTATTGCTCCTGCTTTTCTTCCTCACTAAGACCAACTGTTTTTTGCTTTCTTGCAAGCTCGTTTATGCGGTCAATTTTTTCCTGTGTCATACTAAATCTCATTTCTGCCCTGTAATGCACGGGCTAATGTAAATTCATCGGCATATTCCAAATCACTGCCGACGGGCACACCGTAAGCCAAGCGGGTAACCTTAATACCCATTGGCTTTACAAGGCGTGAAATATAGCTGGCGGTTGCCTCACCCTCAACGGTGGGGTTGGTTGCCATAATAATTTCTTTAACATCGTTTGACGAAAGCCTTGCCATAAGCTCCTTTATGCGAAGATCATCAGGGGTAATGTTATCCATAGGTGAAATAACACCGTGAAGCACATGATATGTGCCGCTAAATTCACGCGTGCGCTCAAAGGCAATAACATCCTTCGGCTCGGCCACAACGCATATAACCGACTTATCGCGGGTGGAGTCAGCGCAAACTGAACAAACCTCCATATCGGTAAGGCCCTGACAAACACTGCAAAAATGAATTTTTTTGCGTGCATTCACCAGCGCTTCGGCAAATTTTTCGGCGCGCTCGGGCGGCTGCTCTAAAATATTAAGCGCCAAGCGCTGTGCAGTTTTCTTACCAATACCGGGTAGGCGTTCAAACTGAGCGATAAGCTCGTTTAAAGGCACAATATTAAAGCCTGCCATAATTAAAACATCCCCGGCATATTAAGGCCGTTTGTAATGGCGCCCATTTCCTCATCACTTTCGGCAACAGCCTTGCCGATAGCTTCGTTAACAGCAATTGTAATAAAGTCCTCAAGCATTTCAATGTCATCAACATCAACTGCATCGGGGTTAATTTTAACAGCCTTAACGGTATGCTTACCGTCAACCGTAACCTCAACCAAGCCGCCGCCTGCATTTGCGGTGTATTCACGCTGCTCTAAATCAGCCTGTAATGCCTGCATATCAGCCTGCATTTTTTGTGCCTTTGCAAGCATTTGTTGCATATTACCGGCACCGCCGCCGTTATTGGGAAGTCTAACTTTCATAATCCATATCTCCTAAATCAGTTAATTTCAAGTGCTTTTAATTTATCGGCCAAAGCTGCCAAAGGGTCACTTTCAACCGCAGCCGTGGGCTTTTTATAAGGTCCAAGCTTATAGGTTGCGCCCAGCACACGCTGTGCCGCAGTGCGAATATTTTCCTTATATATACCGTTTGACTGGTTAATAAGTGTTTTAAATTGCGAATTCGGGGCATCAATAAGTAGGTATTCACCCTTAATATATGCCTTAGAATCCTTAAGCACGCCCGCAATAAGCGGACATGTTTTAGTTAAAATTGCCACAACCTCGTTCCACTTAATAACCTCACCCTCATCCTTAGGGCGATTATTTTCGGCCGCCTTGGTTGGCGCTTCGGGTAGCGGAATATCGTTATCATCGGGCAGAGGAGGAATGTCATCATCCTCCTCTGCAATTTCTTCTTCAATAGCAGTCGGCTTTACCTCTTCTGCCTTTTGTTCAACAACAGCCGCCGCTTTAAAAGTAACTGCACCGTTTTCCAAGGCAGAAATTCTGCGGTCAAGGGAAGCCAAATCAGCCGAAAGCTCAGGGTTGCAAAGCTTAACAACCGTCATTTCCATTTCACAGCGCCTGTCCCCCGTTTTCATTGAAGCGGTGGCAGATTGCAAAATATTAAGGGTGTAAATAATTTCCTTAATGTCAAACTTTTCGGCCTGCTTTTCTAAGGCCGCAAGCCGTTTGGCAGAACAAACTATTGGTTTTCTTTGACCCTTAACGGTTTTAATTATCATTAAATCACGGTAGTGAGAAATAAGCTCGCCAAGAAGCCTTAGCATATCAACCGAAGAATTGTGAAGCTTGTCTATCATTAAAAGGGCCTTTTGCGTGTCCTGCGCCTTAATGCAATCACAAAGCTCTAAAAGATATTCATCTCCCGCCATTGCGCAAACATTTTCAACAATTTTTTCATCAATGCTTTTACTGCTGGAAGCGCAAAGGTCTAAAATTGAAAGTGCATCGCGCATACCGCCGTCAGCCGCGGCCGCAATTAAGGTTGCCGCATCATCGGTTAAGGTAAGCCCCTCGTTTTTAGCAACATACTGAAGCCGCTCGCAAATTTTTTCATTATCAATTCTTCTGAAATCAAACCGTTGACAGCGGGACAAAATTGTTGCAGGTAATTTGTGTACTTCGGTTGTAGCAAGTATAAAAATAACGTGCTTGGGCGGCTCCTCAAGTGTTTTTAAAAGAGCGTTAAACGCACCGATAGACAGCATATGCACCTCGTCAATAATATAAACGCGGTACTTTGAGGAGGCGGGTGCAAAGCTTATAATTTCGCGAAGCTCGCGAATACTGTCAACACCGTTATTCGAAGCGGCGTCAATTTCCACAATGTCGGTATTTTCGCCGTTTAAGGCCGCCTTGCAGGCGTCACATTCAAGACATGGGTCACCGTTTTGGCTGTTCAAGCAGTTAACTGCATTAGCCAAAATTTTAGCGCAGGTGGTTTTGCCCGTACCGCGCGTGCCTGTAAACAAATATGCGTGAACGGTTTTACCTTCAGAAAGCTCGTTTTGGAGGGTTTTTGTAATATGCTCCTGCCCGACAACATCCGAAAAGGTTTGAGGACGGTATTTGCGGTATAAAGCCTGATAAGCCATTAAAGCACCTCTTTTAATATGGGATAAAAAACTTGCGTACCCGAATGTACGAATGAGCCGATTTACTGCGGCGCACAGAAAAATCTACTTAATGCTGCTCGGTTCCCCGCCTGACATGGTTCGTAGCATCCCGTCGCACAGGACCCGCCCATCCGCACATTCCGATACGCAATGTGCATTTTGCAAAGACCATTTTAACATAAATATAACGTTTTTACAATAGTAAAGATATAAAATGTTGAAAAAAATTCATCCGTTTGCTATAATAAATATAATTAGCCATAGCAGTATTTAAATTTACTGCCCAAAGGGCCGAAAGCATTTTACAGCCGTTATAGGCTTTGGCTGTAGCCGCAATGTACTTTTAGGAGAAAAACACAATATAATGAATAAAGAAATTTGGGACATTTTTAACGAAAAAGGTGTGCCAACAGGCAAAACCGCCGTTAGAGGCCGCGGCTTTTTAAAGCCGGGAGAATACCACCTTGTCGTTCATATTTGGATTGTTTCACCCGACGGTCGCTTTTTAATTCAGCGCCGCAGTGAAAAGAAAAGGCTTATGCCGGGCGAATGGGCCGCCACAGGCGGTGCTGCAATTTCGGGCGAAAGCTCGTTTCAGGCCGCCAACCGCGAGCTTTTTGAGGAATTAAGCATTAAATCCGATGAGAAAACACTTAAAAAAATTTTCCGCCTTAAAAGGCGAAATTCGCTTTTAGATGTTTGGCTGATTAAGGCCGAGCCCACACCCGAAAGCCTTACCCTGCAGGAAAGTGAAGTGGCCGAGGTTAAATGGGTTACCAAGGCAGAGCTTCAGCACATGATTAAAACAGGCCGTTTTCACAATTACGGCCGCGAATATTTTCAAAAGCTATTCGAAAACACCTACTTTTTAGAAGGAGTATTTATATGAGCCTTGACAAATCAAACAAATCCTGCGCGCTGTGTCACGCCCCCTTTTTTGAAGAGGATGATGTGGTTTACTGCCCTGTTTGCGGCGCACCGCACCATAGGGATTGCTATAACTCAATTGGTCACTGCGCGCTTGAAGAAGCACACGGCACCGAAAACCAATATGACAAGCTTTTAGAAAAAGCAAAGCATACCGACACAAAGCAAGCCGCGCCTGCCGACACTCAAGATGACACCTACACCCCAGGGGATGAAATTTTTCAAAACCTACCCCCTGTGGACTTTTTGGGCGGTGTTAATGCCGATTATGTTATTGAGGACGGGGTAACCGCAAAGGAAGCGCGCAATTTTGTTATTACCAACACACAGCGTTATATTCCAAAATTTAAGCAGCTTTCTAAAAAGAATAAATCTTCTTGGAATTTCTTGGCCTTTTTCTTCCCTTGCGAATGGCTCTTGTCCCGCAAGATGTATAAACGAGGTATTGTTGTCGGTATATTTACTATTATTGCAACCTTGGTTTCATTGCCGTTTAACAACACCCTTTTGAACCTTGGCTTTTTTGACATTAAAAACAATGCCGATATTATGAACTTTTTTGCAAGTAACCTTGCAAATATTCATTGGGGTACATTGTTAGCCGCATTTGTGGGTTCTATGCTTGATTTTGTTTTAAGAATTGTAGTTGCTATTTTAGGCGACTATTGGTACCGCTGTCACGCAATTGAAAAGATTAAGGAAATTAAGGAAACCAGCGACAATATTGCCGAGGACTTCAGAAAACACGGCGGCGTAAGCCTTTTTATGTTTTTAATTGGTTTGTTGGCAGTACAGAACCTGCCGGCGCTTATTGCATTATTTATTTGAGGTTTTTTATGAAATACACTACCCTTTTTTTAGATTTGGATAACACCCTTTTGGACTTTTCAAAGGCAGAGGCCGTATCTATTCGCCGTGTTTTGTCAGAATATGGGCTGCCCTTTGATGATGATGCTATTGCAATTTACTCCAAAATTAACCGTAGCTGGTGGGAACGCTTTGAAAACGGCGAAATTCCTAAAAATATGATATACGAAGGCCGTTTTAAAAGCTTTTGTGAATATTACGGCCTTACTACTGACACCGCAACTATGGCAGTAAAATATACAACCTATTTAGGCCAAAGCAACTACACCATTGATGGTGTTTTTGAGGTGCTGGATTATTTAAAAGCAAAGGGCTATTATTTTTGCGCCACCACAAACGGCCTTTGCACCACCCAATACAGCCGCATTAAAGGCTCGGGGCTTGAGCCGTATTTTGACGGAGTTTTCGTTTCAGAGGATGCAGGCAGTCAAAAGCCCGATAAGGAATATTTTGATTATGTAATTTCCCACATTCCCGAAAAGGATAAAAGTAAAATGCTTGTTGTTGGCGACAGTCCAAGCTCTGATATTTTAGGCGGTATAAACAGCGGTATTGACACCTGCTGGTATAACCCAAACAAAATGGAGAGCAAATATAAGCCTACCTATGAAATACGCAGTTTAGAAGAACTGAAAAATATTTTATAAAAATTATGCCCTATGGTAAATTTACCATAGGGTTTCTTTTTTAAATAAAAGATTTGCAATAAGCTTGCCCGAATTTCCCGCCCAATCCAAAGCGGCAGTAAGATTTTTAGCATTATACATTTAAAAACCAACTAAAAATCAAGATTGTCACGAATAATTTTCATTGTGCTCAGTAATGGCTGTGCAGCGGTTGAAAGGGCATCGTGCTCGTAAACGCAAAGTGTCATACAGTTGCCTAAATGGCCGCCAAGTCTTCGATGAATGCTGTTCACTTTACCCGACAAGAATAAAAACGGTACGTCAAGCTCATTTTTAAGCATATTTGTAATTTTTAAATTTTCAAGCTGCTGCTCCATATTATCGGCGCCTGTTACAATTTTAATAATATCGGCACCGCGACGCTTTTGCTCAAGCGCAATTTGGAGGACACGCTCGGCGGGGGTAAACTTCATTATGTGTGATGACATTAAAACCTCGGCACCAAGGCTGTGAAGCTTGTCAATAAGCTCTATTTGCTTTTTAATTGCTTCCTCATCCTCGGTAAGCTCTTCGGGGTGGCGGCAAAACATATCGCCCATAACATCACAAAGGGTTGCGCCGCTTTCAGCAAGGGTTATAAGTCCTTCAGCCAATTCGTCATCGGTCAGACCGCGGTTATGGGCAACCCTATAAAATGTTACATAAACCGGCTTGCCCTTCATTTCGGCAAAAATGCGCCTGTAAACCACGGGGTTGTGGTATTCGGGCTTTAATGATTCCACCTGAAGCCCAAACGCTTCGCCACCCAAGGCGTTGGCATTTCTAATTCGGCCAACGGCAACCTCGGGCGTTTCACACTGAAGCATTACCGTAAGCAAAGGTTTATCGTATTTCAAAAAAGTTTTTGCCATTATTTCCACCTTCCCATAGCGTTTCGGCCGCCATCTATTAAAATGTTTTCACCGTTTATAAACTGTCCCTTATCAGACACGATAAACAAAATTAAATCAATTATTTCCTGCGGGTCGGCAGCTCTGCCAAGCATTGTTTTCATTTTGGCCATTGCTGCCCTTGTAAGCACGGGACCGGGCGATACACAAACACAGCGAATGCCGTATTTAGCGCCAAATTGCGCAATTGATTTTGTAAGACCGTACATAAGCCCCGCTTTAGATGTGGGGTAGTCCATATCATAACCGTTGCCCTCGGCACCGACTATTGAGCCAATATTTATTATAATACCGCTTTCCTGACTTCGCATTTGCTTTAATGCCGCGTGAGCAAAATAAAACGGGCCCTTTAAATTAACATCAATACCCCAGTCAAAAATTTCAATCGGCACATCGGGAAATTCGGGATAAGCTGTTCGGTCAACGGCTTTAATTCGGGTAGAGGAGCCACCTGCAAAATTAACCAGAATATCAATTTTGCCAAAAGACTCTACCGCCTTGTCGCAAGCAGCACAAACTTGACTGTAGTCGCGCACATCACAAATTGTTCCTACCGCTTTACCAATATTTTTTTGGTTGATTTCAATAACAGCATTATTGAGTGCATCAACATTCACATCGCACATAAGCACATTACCGCCAAGCGCAGTAAAGCACTGTGCAAAAAGAAGTCCCATGCCCGAAGCGGCACCTGTTACTATTGCACTTTTTCCATTAAATTTCATAATAGTCACCTCTTATTTAATATTACAGCATTTTAAAATTGTTTTGTAAAGCTCTAATTCATAATCATATGTATAGGGGTTTTCAATTTCGCCCCTAACCATTTTTGCAAATGCTTAGCTTTATTTTCCAAACGAATATCCTAGTTTTCGGGAAGCGCATAGCCTACAATTTCAAAAAAATCGCTTTGCTTTTCAAGTGTTCTGAAAATTTCAACAGAATGGCTGTAGCGGTTAACACCAATTTGCGCGATTTTCACCTTTTTCATTTTAACATACTCCAATCAAACTGAACTATAGTAAAGGTTTTATCATTATAAAAAGCGGTTGTAAATTTAATTATCCTTTAGATATAGCTTATTGTTTAATTATTTATAAAAACACACCACTCTAATTTTAACTGTTGACAAGACTTGTTACAATGTAATATACTTTATAAAAAAAGGTAATTTTCTTTAAGATAAGAGGTGTTTAAAGCTTGAACGATGTAAAATTCTTTAAAAGCTTTAGATTTTATTTTTTCAGACATAAGCAATACCGCTACACCGATATGACAAGCGGCTCGCCATATCATTATTTAGCACAAATGGTGAACGGCAATGGCAAAATTGTGACCGATAATATAACCCTTAATCTAAAAAAAGGTGATGTGTTTTACATTCCAAAGGGGCTTTGTTACCATTCACATTGGTACCCTGAAAATGAAAGTGTTGAATTTTATTCCTTCGGGTTTGAATTTTTCCCTATGCGAAGCAGCAGTTTTAAGCTGCAAAAAATTGAACTGACCCACGGGGAAACGGCGCTTTTTGATGCCTTGAAGGAAAATATAATTCGTTCCCCGCAAACAATTGGGCGGCTATATTACCTTTTGGGCGAGATTTCACCACGCCTTTTAACCGACAAACGCATAACCTGTAAAACAGTAAATATCGCGCTTGAATATATGCGCAATAACCCACAAGCCAGTATTAAGGAGGTTGCCGATTTTTGCGGTGTCAGCGAATCGGGGCTTTATATTAAATTTAAAAAATACTTAAACAAAACCCCGGTTACCGTTAGGCAGGAAATTTTAACCGATAAGGCAAAGGAGCTGCTTTCCAACACCGATTTGCCTATTGAACAAATTAGTGACATCCTTGGCTTTTCTTCATCATCATATTTTAGAAAAATATTTTACCAAAAAGCAAAAAAGACCCCTACCGCCTACCGAAAGGAAAGCAGGAATATATAAATTGAGGTTTATAGGGCCGAAGGCCCATCGATATAAATCCCTTTCGGAATTTTCGATATGTCACAAATAACTCGATATGCTTTTGATACAGTTTGTAAGAACAAACTGTATCAAAACCTCGATATGTTCTGCGGAACAAGAAGGGATTTATATCATATCGAGTTTGTGTAACAAACATATCGATTTTGCTATAAAGCAAAAATATCGAATTGCGTAGCAATATATCGACATAAATAATTTATAATGCGTAATTCGGAATTATAGAACAATTTAATTGTATATTCGTAGGGGCAAGCGGTCTCACGCTGCGGCGTTCGGTCCCTCCACGGCTCTGACAGTCCACTGGACTGTCATTCACTTCCGTGTCGCACGCTTTGCTACCCCGATTGCCCGCTAGCGATTTGTCACGTTTTTGCGGACAGTCCGGGAGGCCTGTCCCTACAAATTCTTAATATAGTTTGTGCTTCATTATCCCGATAAACTATAATTTGAACGACAAAAGCACACCCGTTTGGGTGTGCTTTCTTGCTTTATAGGCCTAATTCTTCTTTGATTTCAGCAACGGCTTCGCGTTCATCAAAGTGATATTTAATGCCCTTAATTTCCTGATAGGTTTCGTGTCCCTTGCCAAGCAGTACGATAAAATCACCCTTTTGGGCATGTTTAATTGCGTATTTTATAGCTTCCTTACGGTCATCGATTTCGATATATTTACCGTTTGAGCGCGCAAGACCAATTTTAATATCGTTATTTATATCCCTAATTTCTTCATCGCGTGGGTTGTCGCAGGTAAGAATACACAAATCTGCCATGGCGCCTGTAACCTCACCCATATCGTAACGTCGAAGCTTTGAACGGTTGCCACCGCCGCCGTAAACACAAATCATACGGTTGGGCTTATATTCAGCTAAGGTGTTCATAACGCTTTTTGTGCTGACTTCATTATGGGCATAGTCAATAATAACCGAAAAATCGGGTGAGCAGGGCACAAGTTCAACCCTGCCGCGTACCTTAACCTTTAAAAGACCGTCGGCAATATTTTCATCCCTCACGCCCAAAAGCTTACAAATATAAATTGTAACAAGCGAATTATAAACCGAAAACATACCCGGGGTGTAAACGGTAAATTCATAATCAGTAGCGCCTATGGTGTTAAATTTCATACCAAGGCGACCGTTTTCTTTAATAAATTCAATATTCTCGGCCTTTAAGTCGGCATTATTATTGATAGCATAGGTTACAACCTCGCAGGTGTGACCGCTTAAAATTTTATCCGCGCTTTCATCATCGGCATTTACAACCGCCCTTTTGCAGTTGCGAAAAAGTATACCCTTTGAAGCGGCATAATCATCCATATCGGTGTGTTCGTTAGGGCCGATATGGTCGGGTGAGAAGTTTGTAAACACTCCAATGTCAAAGTTAATGCCTGCAACACGGTCATACTTAAGGCCTTGGGATGAAACCTCCATAACAACGTATTTACATCCGCTGTCAACCATTTTTCTAAAAAGACGGTGAATTTCATAGCTTTCGGGTGTGGTATTTTTAGCAGGAAGCGCTTCCTCACCAATTAAAATACCTGTTGTACCGATAAGACCCGTTTTATTGCCTGCGGCTTCAAGCACGCTTTTAACCATAAAGGTTGTGGTGGTTTTACCCTTTGTGCCTGTAAGTCCAATTGTTGTAAGCTCGTTTGCGGGATAGCCAAAGTACGCCGCCGACATAAAGGCAAGCGCACGGCGGGTGTTTGTAACCTTAATAACCGCCATATTTTCGGGTATACCGTCAACTGCTTTTTCAACAATAACAGCACTTGCGCCCTTTTCTACCGACTGGTTTACAAAGGTATGACCGTCAACGTTAGCACCGACCAAGCACACAAAAACACTGTTTTCGGTAATTTTTCGTGAATCGTATACCAAATCGGTTATATCACAGTTAACATCACCCTGTAAAAGCTCATATTCAATATCATTTAAAAGTTGTGAAAGAAGCATATTATTCACCTATATGACTTACATCAATTTCGCCCTCAAACACATTGTGGCTGGGGCCTGTCATAAACATTGTGTTTGTTTTTTCATCCCAGTTAATATCCAAAGGCCCGCCAATTTGTTCAACCGTTACCTGCCTGTCACACCTGTTTGTTAAAACACCTGCAACAACGGCGGTACAGCAGCCCGTACCACAGCCGATGGTTTCACCTGTGCCGCGTTCCCATTCGCGCATTTTTATGTAATCGCGGCTTACAATTTCGGCAAAGGTTACATTGGTTTTATTAACAAAAAGGCTTGTCATATTTTCAATTTCTTTTCCGTATTTTTCAACATCTAAATCGGCAACAGAATCAACAAACATTGCAACATGGGGATTCCCCCATGAAACCGCCGTAATATAAAAGGTTTTATCAAGCACCCTTACAGGCTGTTCAATAAACTGAGCCAAATCAGTATTAACGGGTATAACCCTTGTATCAAGCCTCGGCTCACCTATGTTTGCCTTAATGTTTGAAACAAAGCCGCGGTTTTCGTAAGGCATAGCTTTTTCGCACGAAAGCGGCTCGCGGTTTTCAACCGTTAGCTCTACGTGTTGCATACCGCCTAAGGTTTCAATCACCAGTTTGGTTTTATCGGTAAAACCGTGATCGTAAACATATTTACTGAGCGACCGAAGCGCGTTGCCGCACATTTCACCCTCTGTTCCGTCGGGGTTGAACATTCGCATTCTGAAATCTGCCACATCAGACGGGCAGATAAGCACCATACCGTCAGAGCCGATAGCAAAATGCCGGTTGCTTACAAATTTTGCAAGCTCCGGCAAATTGGGAAGACTTTGATGTATGGCGTCAATATAAACATAGTCGTTTCCAAACGCCTGCATCTTAGTAAATTTCATTTTATCACCTATGAATTCATTGCACGGTCCAAATCGGCAATAATATCGTCAGCATTTTCAATACCAACCGAAAGCCTTAAGAAGCATTCGGTTATACCTAATTCTTCCTTTAAATGCTTGGGGGTATCCTCGTGAGTTTGGGTTGTGGGGTATGTGATAAGGGTTTCGGTGCCGCCAAGACTTTCAGCGAACATTACCATATCAACACCCTTTAAAATCTTTTTAACGGTATCAAAACTATCAACCGCAAAGGAAATCATACCGCCAAAGCCAGTGGTCTGCTTTTTGGTAACGGCATAATCGCGGTGGTCCTCAAAGCCAACATAATAAACCTGCTTAACTTTAGGCTGTGTTCTGAGCCAATGCGCAACCTTATAAGCGTTTTCGTTGTGGCGTTCCATTCGAAGATGAAGTGTTTTAATACCGCGAAGCAAAAGCCAACTGTCCATTGGTGCCAATTGGCTGCCGTGCGACTTCATATGAACACGAATTTTATTAACAATTTCCTCATTGTCCTTTACAACCACAATACCCGAAATGGTGTCGTTGTGACCGCCAAGGTATTTGGTAGAAGAATGAGTAACAATATCAGCACCGAGTGATAACGGCTTTTGGAAATAAGGGGTTAAAAATGTGTTATCAACAACGGTTAAAGCGCCGATGGATTTTGCAATTTTTGAAAGAGCCTCAATATCAGCCACCTTCATAACGGGGTTAGTGGGGGTTTCAATAAAAATCATTTTTGTGTTGGGCGTAATTGCAGCTTTTACGGCATCCAAATCGGCCAAATCAACACTTGTGTGGGCAATGCCGTATTTGCCGAAAACATCGTTAACAATACGGTGTGTACCGCCGTAAATATCATCCGACATAATAATGTGGTCACCGGGGTTTAAAAGCGAGAAAACCGACATATTTGCAGCTTGTCCGCTTGAAAAAGCAAAGCCCTTGATGCCGCCCTCCAAAATAGCCATGGTGCGTTCAAGCTCCTGCCTTGTGGGGTTTTCAAGACGGCTGTAATCGAAGCCGGTCGAATTGCCAAGTTCGGGATGGCGGAAGGTTACCGACTGAAAAATAGGCATACTTACAGCGCCCGTCAAGGGCTCGGTACCTAATGCGCCGTGAACAGCCTTAGATTCAAAGTGTAAGTCTTCCTTTAAGCTATAATCCTTATAATTACTGAAATTTTTCAAAGATGTCATCCTCCCGAAAAATGATATAATTCATCACATTACCTTTTTTATTTTAACAAAACGACACTATAAAGTCAAGATATACAGTTTTATTATTGGTTTTATTAAATTATATATACAGAAAATTGGGGTTTACCGCTTAGGCGAGGTAATAAGTAAGATGTAATAGTGAAGAGCTTCGGTGTTGCTTCGCGACGGATTAAAATTGTTGATTTTATTAATTTAATTGTATATTCGTAGGGGCGATTCACGAATCGCCCGCCAGATATTTGCCAAGTTTTACGGACAATTCATGAATTGTCCCTACGATGTGCCACCAATTTAACCGAGCGATAAACTATAATTTTAAAAAACAAAAAGCTTGCAGTAATAAAACCGCAAGCTTAAAAAAATTATCTCTTTTCGCCCATAAAGAAAACCGCCAATGTGCCGGGTCCTGCGTGGGAAGCAATTACAGGGTCAAGACAGTTTATAACAACGTCCTTTACGCCGTATTGGGTTTTAACGGCTGCCGCAATAAACTTTGCATCCTCATAACTGTCACCGTGAACAATAAATACGGTTTGATTTTCAATGTTAACCGCTTTTTCACCAATTGAATTTATAAGGTGTTCTATTGAAGCCTTTCGACCGCGGGCCTTGCCCGTAGCATAAAGCTTACCGTCATTTGCCATGTGCATAAGGGGCTTAATACCCAGCACCGAGCCTACAACTGCGGTTGTACCCGAAAGCCTGCCGCCACGCTTTAGGAAGAACAGGTCATCAAGAGTGAAAATATGATAAACACAAAGCTTATTTTCTTCAACCCAAGCGGCAACCTCTTCAATTGTTTTTCCCGCCTTTTGAAGCTGTACCGCATAATGCACAACCATGCCCTGACCCATTGATGCCGCCAATGTGTCAACAACAATTATTTTGCGGTCAGGGAAGGCTTCCCTATAATCCTCGGCCGCCAAAACAACATTTTGGTAGGTACCCGAAAGGCCCGACGAAAAGGCTAAAACCAAAACATCCTCACCTTTTTGTAAAAGCGGAATAATTACCTTATCGCATTCCTCGCGACTTATAAGCGATGTGGTGATTTTTCCCTTTTCACGAAGGAATTTATACACCCCGCTAAAATCGGGTACAGCACCCTTTATGTAACTGTCAAAGCTTTGGCCGTTCATATGGTACTGAAGCGACATTATCTCAATATCAAATCCCTTAATTTGCTCATCCGTTAAATTAGCGCATGAGTCGGTCACAATTTTAAAGCTCATTTTTTTGCCTCCGAAAAACATGATAATGAAATTATAGCCATAACACCGAAAAAAATTCAACCTACTGCTCATTTTTAGAATTCTAAAATTAAAAATACGGCAGTAGAGTTTTAAAAATTAACTCTACTGCCGCGAGAATTGCCTTTATTTAAGCGTTTTGTTGAGGATATAATTAAACGCTTTTGTAATTGGGATGTACAAAATTGCAGTTAAAACGGTGTTACCGATGCAGTGCGGAATATCAAAGCTGATGCCAGTTATTATGTAAGCAATACCCGTTGAGATACCGCCAATTATAAAATAAGGAACAGAGCAAAGTACGCCAAACGCCATGCCAAAAAGTCCCGAAACAACAGTGTAAAGCACAACGTTATCAATTTTTCTTAAAGGAATAACAATGAGCACCAAAACCGCCCAAACATAAAGATAATTTATTGACCAAACGTGAAAGCCGTAGGTCATAATTTCCAAAAAAGCAAAAATGTAAACCGATATAAGCGATTTAAAGCTAAAGCGCCTTGCGGTAATTATTATAAAAAAGCTTACAAGCTCGATATTTGTAAGCGGCGCCATTATAACCTGAGAAACATACATTAACACGCCCATCAGGACAAGTATTAATAATTCAACAAGTCTAAGCCGGCGTGTTTGTAATTTCAAAGGTGTCACCATCTGCTATTTCTAATTCGTTTGCACCAACCATTACGGTTTCGCCGCCCTTAGTAAAGCACCACCAAGCACCGTCTTTGTTATAATCTGCCCTGACGCCGTCAATGTATGTGTAAAAACCCGATTTATGCTCGTCTTCGGTTACAAGGCCTTCTTCCAAAAGCGCATCGCCAAGGTTTTTCTTTTCGGTTTCAATGCTGAAGGTCTTTTCGGTTTTGTCAGCAGCTATCACCTTAACGGTAATGCTGACAGCCTGTGTTTGAGCACTAGAGGTAGAGTCGGCATCCGAATTTTTGTCAGCCGCACCGCAGGCAGTCAAGGACATAACCACCATTAAGCTGGCAAGCGCGAGTGCCAACACCTTTGTTAAAATTTTTTTGTTTTTCAAAATAAAAAACTCCTTTTGTATTGTTGTCAAAACAACGTTAATACAAAAGGAGATATAAGTACAAAAATTGCGCCACAATACAAGGCCATTTTTCGCAACATACACCGTCAATTACTCGTGACACATTTGTATTAACCACCAAAAGCAAGTATTCCGACTTATTGTGCGGGCGTTTCGGGCGGCCCTGCTGTTTTGCCTTCCCACCCTTTCGGCAGTGACTTGATTAAAACGGCTTAACACAAATTACGGCGACGAGTTCGCAGGGGAATTTCACCCCTATTCCAGTTTAAGAAAAGCAAGGCTTTTCACTTTTGGGTTTGCTTTGCCATTAGATTTTAGCACCAGCCTGCTATATTGTCAAGTTTTAATCGAAAAGACTTTCCCATTCATCCATTGTAAGCAGAAGCTCTTCTTCCAATTCGGCTTGTTTTTGGTTGAGTTCACCCAGCTTTATATAGTCTGATAAGTTTTCTTCTTTTGAAAGCTCACCTTCAATAAACGCCAACTCTTCTTCAAGCTGTGCAATTTTTTCTTCGCACTTTTTGATTGCCTTTTCTTTTCTCGCCTTTTCCTTTAAGGGCGTAGTATAGGTCTTCTTTTCCTTTGGCTTTTCTTCTGTGGCGGCCATGACGGGCTTTACGTTTTTTTGCTTTTCCAAATATTCACCGTAGCCATATTTATAAAAGCTTACATCCCCATCACTAAAGGATAAAAGCGAATTTGAAACCTGCTTTATAAAATAGCGGTCGTGCGAAACGAATAAAAGTGTTCCCTCAAAGCCTTGAAGCATTTCTTCAAGCGCTTCCTTTGAAGCAATATCCATATGGTTTGTGGGCTCATCCAAAATTAGAAAATTCGGTCGCTTTTTAAAAATTTTACAAAGCGCTAAGCGAACACGCTCACCACCTGAAAGCATATCAACCGTTTTAAAAACCTCTTCCCCACTAAACAAAAATGCACCTAAGGCGCAGCGTGCTTCAAATGGGGTGAGGGTTGGGTATTCCTTTAAAAAATCATCCAGCACGGTATCATGGGAGGAATACTGCGCCATTTGCTGATCAAAATAACCTATCTGCACACGGGGGCCAAACTTAAATTCACCGCCGAGGGCTGAAACCTCACCCACAAGGGTTTTAATAAAGGTCGATTTGCCAAGCCCGTTACCGCCGATAATGCCAACCTTGTCACCGCGCTTCATTTCAAGGCTTACAGTTGACAGCACCCTATCATATCCGATTTTTAAATCCTTAACCGAAAGCACGTCCTTTACGCCAATATCCAAGGGGGTAAAGTCGGCACGAAAGGTTTTAAGGTCCTCATATTCGGGGGCCTCAACAATTTCCATTCGTTCAAGCTCTTTGATTTTTGACTGCGCCATTGCCGCCTTGGTTGCCTTATAACGAAAACGGTCAACCAAATTTTCAAGGCGCTCGCGTTCCTTTTGTTGCGCTTCATATTCCTTTAATTGCTGTGCGCGGCGTTCCTTTTTAAGCTCGGCAAAGCGGGTGTAATTACCAACATATTTATGGGTTTTGCCGTTTTCAATTTCGTAAACGGTGTTAACCACATTATCTAAAAACATTCGGTCGTGAGAAACCACAACAAAGGCTTTTTTATAAGACTTCAAATAATCTTCAAGCCATAAGGTTGCCTCAATATCAAGGTGGTTTGTGGGCTCGTCAAGTAAAAGTATATCGGGCTTTGATAAAAGCAGCTTTAAAAATGCAATTTTTGTGCGCTGACCGCCCGAAAATTCATATAATTTACGTTGCTTTTCACTGTCACTAAAGCCAAATTTTTTAATTGCGGCTTCATATTCCCTTTCAAAATAAAAACCGCCCAAATTTGTAAAGGTGTCTAAAAGGTTGGTGTATTCCTTAATGTCATTTTCATCACCGCTTTGCGACATTTTTTCTTCAGCAGCCGCGACCGACGCCTTTAAATCTAAAATTTCCTTATAAGCCGAGCGCACCTCTTCTAAAAGGGTGCGGTTATCATCCTCAAAGGTCATTTGGGACAAAAAGCCAATATTGGGCTTGCCCGACACCGCCACAAAGGAATTTTGGTCGCTGTCCTGCTTTACAATTTTATGCTCGCCCGAAATCAGCTTTAAAAGTGTGGTTTTGCCACAGCCGTTACGACCCACAACCGCAATTTTAGAGTTGTCGTTAATTTCAAAATTTATCTGCCTTAAAATTGGTTCGCCCGATAATTCAACCACACCGTTTTGAATTTTATACTGCATACCACACCGCCTTTCAAGAAGTTTTAAAGATTCCCGAATAATTAAGCGGGGCTTAACCCCGCTTATTGTTATTTAAGAAATTTTTGCGTTATCGTTAAGGTATTTAACAACCTTTTCCTGAATATAAAGATATTCAAAATAATCTTCGCCGTACTGTTCCTTTAAGGTTTTTTCAGTAACCTTATCACTTTTATAAGATGCTACTTCCTTTTTGGTGGATTCAGCAAGCTCTTTTTCATCCATTTTAAAGCCTGCATCGTCGAAAATAGCATAAATTACCATTTCTTCTTCCATAATAGGTTCGGCATAGTTAGTAACAACGTATTCGTTAAATTCATCCTCGGTTTGACCGTTAGCTGAAAGATAGTCCTTCAATGTTACGGAATCGCCATAGTACTGCCTGAGGTTTGCTTCAAAGGTTTTTATACCCTGTTCGGTAATAAGCTTCTTTTCATCAGCAGGATATTTTTCAACCTTAGAATCGGTTAAAACCTTGGTTAAAAGAATTTTGTTAAGGGTTCTTTCCTTAACCTTTGCATAATATTCGTCCACGGTTTCATAGCCAATGTCCTTATAATATACTTCAGGCTTTAAGGCGGTTTTGGTCGTAACATAATTTACCTTAACGGTAAATACAACAGCCTTGCCGTTGAGCTCTTCATTACCGTAATTTTCGGGAAATTTTAAATCAAGATCAACAGTAGCGCCAATTTTTACACCAATAAGCTTATCTTCAAAGCCGTCAATAAAGCTACCCGAGCCTAGCTCTAGGTCATAGCCCTTAGATGTGCCACCCTCAAAAGCGACGCCGTTAAGCTTGCCTTCAAAGTCGATATTTGCAACGTCGCCCTTTTCAAGCTTGCCTTCGGTTTTCTTCTCATAAAGACCGTAGCTTTCAACATCGGACTTCATTAATTCGTCGTATGTTTTGGTGTATTCTTCGCCCTTGGTATCAATTTTAATGCCTTTATATTCGCAAAGGGTTACAAATTTTTCTAATTTTAAATTGTATTTTACACGGTTCTTATTGGCTTTGGTGCAGCCTGTAAGTGCAAAAATAAAGGTGAGCGCTAAAATTAAACTAATTACTTTTTTCATCATTCATTTTCTCCGATTTCGTTATTTAATTCGCCTTTGGATGCCGCTTTTAAATAAGCGTTTATAAAACCGTCAAGGTCACCGTCCATAACGGCATTTATATTGCCCGACTCAAACCCTGTTCGGTGGTCCTTCGCCAAGGTGTAAGGCATAAACACGTACGACCTTATTTGACTGCCCCAAGCAATTTCCTTTTGAACACCCTTAATATCATCAATTTTTTCAAGGTGTTCGCGTTCCTTAATTTCCAAAAGCTTGGATTTCAGCATTTTTAACGCCTTATCCTTGTTTTGAAACTGACTGCGTTCATTCTGACAAGCCACCACAATGCCTGTGGGGATGTGGGTCAGTCGCACAGCGGATGAGGTTTTGTTAATGTGCTGACCGCCCGCGCCGCTTGAGCGGAACACATCCATTTTAATATCCTCTTCCCTGATTTCAATGTCCATATCGTCAGTAATTTCGGGCATTACTTCTAAGGAAGCAAAAGAGGTGTGCCGTCTACCCGAAGCGTCAAACGGTGAAACACGCACAAGGCGGTGTACACCCGATTCGCTTTTTAAATAGCCGTAGGCGTTTTCACCCGTAATTTCCAAAACAGCGCTTTTAAGACCTGCTTCGTCACCGTCCAAAAAGTCGAGAAGTGACACCTTAAAGCCGTGACGTTCGGTCCAACGGGTGTACATTCGCACCAGCATTGAAACCCAGTCCATCGCTTCGGTACCGCCCGCACCTGCGTGGAAGGTAATTACCGCATTGTTTTTATCATATTCACCTGTCAAAAGGGTTGTAAGTCTTAGCTCGGAAAGACCTTTTTCAAAATCACTCAGTCCGCTTTCAATTTCCTCAATTAAGGAAGTATCCTCTTCCTCGTTGCCGAGCTCAATTAAAACGGTTAAATCATCATAGCTTTGGCAAAGACTGTCATAGCCTGCAACCGTGTTTTTAAGCTTGCCTGTTTTTTGTAAAACCTTTTGGGAATTTTCAAGATTATCCCAAAAGCCAGGGGCTGCCGCCTTGGTTTCAAGCTCTTCTATTTCACGGCAAAGGGCGTTATAGCCTAAAGCGTCCTTTAAATCACGAAGCTCGGACTCATTGGACTGAAGCCTTAGCCCCAACTGCTCAAATTCAAGCATAAATTTCCTCCGTTATTTGTTAGGTTATTTCTTAAGCGTAAATGCGCACCAATTGTCTTTATAGTTTTCTTCCACTATTTTAAAGCCGTGTGCCAAAGCGGAATTTAAAACATCGTCTTTTCTTAAATCAATAATGCCCGAAATAATTAAAACGGCATCATCTTCCATAAAATCGGCCACGTTGTCAAACAGCTTTATAATTACATCGGCCACAATATTGGCACAAATAACATTAAATTTGCCGCTGATTTTATCGGCCAGATCGCCAACGATAAATTCACACTTGTCCTGCACATTATTTATTTCAGCATTTTCCTTTGCGGTTTTAACCGACTGCGCATCAATATCAACACCGATAGCGCTTTTGGCACCCAAAAGGGTTGAAGCAATAGCCAAAATGCCGCTGCCTGTGCCAATGTCAAGCATTTTAACACCGCTGTTTATATGCTTTTCTAAAAGGGTAAGACAAAGCGAGGTTGTGGCGTGCGTACCTGTACCGAATGCGGCACCCGGGTCAATATTAAGCACAACCCTGCCCTGCTTGTTTTCGTATTCCTCCCAGCTGGGTACAATAACAAGCTTTTCGCCGATTTCACTTACGTGGAAGTATTTTTTCCAGTTTTCGTTCCAGTCAGCATCATTTACACCGATAAAATTAACCGTAAAATCAATATTAGCCGCACGGAAGCGTTCCTTTAAAAATTCAACCGCCTCCATAGCGTTGTCACATTCGCTTATGTAAATATGTATAAGCGAGGTGGTACGGTCCTTGGCAATAAGCTCCTCATCAATTAAGTTAATGTGTGCAATTTCCTCAGCCTTTTCCTCTAAATCGGAATAATCCTCGATATAAATACCGTATGGCACTGTCATATTGGCAATAGCGGCCGCTTCATCAGTGTCCTTTTGAGGTACTGTTATAGTAATTTCAGTCCAGTTCATAATTTCTCCCGTTTAAAATATTAACCTTTGCATTATACCATATAAAGCGGTTATTTTAAAGCATTATTTTAAGTATTTCGTTTCGTTCGGCAAAAACGGTGCCCTGCACCATACTGCCCCTGCCGCCGCCGCGAATATTAAGCGACTGCTTCATCCTTAAAAATAATTCCTTTAAGGGCTCTTCCTCACCCACAATTGCAAAGAAATATTCATTACCCTTGCCTGAAAATACCGCCCTTATACCGCCCGCCTTTTTATAAAGTGCATCGGCATAATGCTGTAGTTCCTTAATATCCATATCGGCTTCAAATTCGGCCGAAATACCGCCTTCAGCATTAAAGCCTTTTACCTTTTCTTCAACCAAACGTCGCTTTAAATCAGTAATTTGGTATTTCAAATTACCTTCAATTTCAAGCTGCTTTTCCACCGCTTCGGCAATGTTATTTTGCTCGGCACATAAAAGCGATGAAATTTTAAGTGCATTTTGGTATTTTAAGTTATAGTCTGAAAGTGCATCGGTACCACACTTAACCCAAAGGCGCACACCGCCCTTGCATTTTTCAAAATCCAAAATTTTAATCATACCAACTTCACTTGAAGTATTAACATGCGGCGCACAGCAAGCGCAACGGTCGTAGCCTTCAATTTCAACAATTCTTACGTCTTCGGTTAAATCGAGCTTACTGCGATATTCAAGATTTTCCAAATTTTCAGGGTAATAACAATTAAATTTAACGTTTTCCCACACAGCTTTGTTAGCCAAAAGCTCAATTTTCAATAAATCGTCGCGGTTCAGAACACCACTGAAATCCATTGTCATTTCGGTTTTACTTAAATGAAAACCAACGTTATCGTACCCGTAAAGTGAATGGACAATGCCCGAAATTATATGCTCGCCCGAATGGTTTTGCATTTTTCTAAAGCGTTCATCCCAGTCGATTTTGCAATTAACCGTTTTACCAACCTCAATATCACTTTCAAGATAATGATAAATTACACCGTCTTTAATTTGAACATCCTGTACCTTAATACCGTCAATATAGCCCGTGTCGGAGGTTTGTCCCCCGCCTTCAGGGAAAAAGGCGGTTTTATCTAAAACCGCTACCGCATTTTCACAAGATAAAACGGTTGCTGAAAATTCGCTTAAATGCGAATCTAGGTCATATAGTTTTACTGTCATCCTAATTTTTCCTTTACAATATAGGCAGCCTTGTAGATATCTCCGCCGCCCATAGTAATTACAATATCGCCCGGCTTTGCAGTTTTAATAATTTCATTTGCGATGTTTTCGAAGCCGTCAACTATAACGCAATCGGGAAGCTCCTTCGCCAAATCTTCAGAATAAATGTTAAAGGTGTTTACTTCACGTGATCCCATAATGGGTGTTAAAATAACCTTGTCAGCAATTGATAGCGCCTTAATAAAATCATCCTTAAGCAATGCAGTACGTGAAAAGGTAAAGGGCTGGAACACCGCAATAACACGTTTATAGTCAAGGTTTTTAGCGGCGGTAAGGGTTGCTTTAATTTCGGTCGGGTGGTGTGCATAGTCATCCGCCAATACGAAACCGTCCCATTCACCCAAAAATTCAAAGCGTCGGCCCGCACCTGTAAACTTTTCGAGCGCTTCTTTAATACCTTCGTGTGAAACACCCAAATCGTAAGCTACTGCAAAGGCTGCCAAAGCATTTAAAATATTGTGGTGACCGGGTATTCTAAGGTCAAGGCGGGTAAGCTTTTCGCTACCCTTCATAACATCAAACGAAAAGCCAAATTTGCCCGCTGTTTCATTTGCGGCATAAAAATCGTTTTTCTTATCAAAGCCAAAGGTTACGGTTTTAAGGTCTAAGCCGTTGGTTGCCGATAATGCCAGTTCATCATCGCCGTTAACATAACAAACCTTACCCATTGCGATAAACTTTTTAAAGGAAGCCACCATATTTTCCATTGTTTTAAAATAATCGAGGTGGTCGTTATCAATATTTAAAAGCACGGTTATGTCAGGAGATAGCTGTAAAAAGGTATCAACAAACTCACAGCTTTCGCAAACCATAATTTCGCTTTTGCCTGCAATACCGTTGGAATTTATAAGGGGCAGCTTGCCGCCTATAACTGCGGTAGGTTCCATCTTGTTTAAAATTAAAATTTGTGTTATCATAGAAGTAACCGAGGTTTTACCGTGAGTACCGCACACACCGATAACGTTATCATACTTTCTGGTAATGGCACCCAAAAGATGTGAACGCTCCATTGTGGGAATACCGCGTTTTTCGGCTTCTACAATTTCGGGGTTTTCTTTACTGATTGCGGCTGAATATACTACAAGCTCAGCACCCTCAATATTTTCGGCAGCGTGACCCATAAACACCTTAACACCAAGCGCCTTAACACGCTTTAAAGGGTCACTTTCGTTATTGTCGGAGCCTGTTAAAATATAACCCTTGCTATTAAGAATTTCGGCAAGAGGACACATACCGCTACCGCCGATACCTATCATATGAATTCTTTTAACCTTATCAATAATTTTATCTTCATCACGTTGTAGCTTCATAATAAAATCTCCTTACAACCATTATCTTTTTTATTATACATCTTATCAAATGAAAAATAAATACTTTTTTGGCAGGTGAACAGAAATAATGTTCAAAATTCCCGAAAAAATAGAATACGTTATCGAAAAACTTACAAAAAACGGATTTGAAGCCTATATTGTCGGTGGCTGTGTGCGTGATATTTTACTTTTGAAAACACCCCACGATTATGACGTGACAACCTCAGCCACACCCGACGAGATAATTTCGGTTTTCGACCGCACTATACCTACGGGCATAAAGCACGGCACGGTTACGGTTTTAATTGATGATGAGCCGATTGAGGTTACCACCTTTCGCACCGACGGTGAATACCGTGATGCCCGCCGCCCCGACAGTGTGCAGTTTGTGCGAAATTTAAAGGACGACCTTTCCCGCCGCGATTTTACGGTAAACGCAATGGCGTATAATCACGAAAAAGGGCTTTGTGATTTGTTTTATGGGCAAAAAGATTTGGCGGCAAAAATACTCCGCGCGGTAGGTGACCCCGAAACCCGCTTTAGAGAGGATGCCCTTCGTATTTTGCGGCTTTTCCGCTTTGCTTCAACCCTTAATTTCAAAATTGAGGAAAAAACCTTTGACGCCGCAATAAAATGTGCACATTTACTTCCAAAAGTAAGTATTGAACGAGTTATGTGTGAGCTTAAAACCGCACTTACAGGCGAAAATTTTAGGGTTATAAAGCCGCTTATTGACTGTGGCGGACTAAAATTTATCGGCATTGACACCTGCCCCGATTTTAACCTAATTAAAGCCCATAATGACAAACCATATTTGTGCCTTTATCTTTTACTTTCGGGTAATATTAAATGCGATTTAAAGCTTTCCAACAAAGAAAAAGCGTATATCGAAGGGCTAAATAAAATAGTATCTATGCCAACCGCCACAAAAGCGGATATAAAACGCTGTTTGGCGGCAACTAACCAAGAAATTACCCGTGACCTTTTAGCACTTAAAAACACGCCCGATACCCTGTTAAACGAAGTTTTAGAAGCCAAAGAGCCATACCTTATAGGTCACCTTAAAATTACGGGCAACGACCTTATTGAAAAAGGGGTTAAGGGTGAAAAAATTGGTGAAATTTTAAGCCGCCTTCAGCAAAAGGTTATTGATGACCCCACCTTTAACACCAAGGCAAAACTCTTAAATGAAATAAAGTAACACATAAATTTAAAGTGCCATAAACTGTAATGTACAGCATGGCACTTTATTTATATTTCGGGGGAATTTATGTGAAGCGGGTTTTAATTATTGGCGGCGATAAGCGACTTAGAATTGCAAAAAAGCAGCTTGAAAGGCACGGCTTTTATGTTGACACCTTGGGGCTTTACCCTAATGATAACGGCGGCATTGAAGAAAGTGATATTATTCTTTTGCCCGTTCCCACCACCAAGGACAATAAAACAGTTTTTTGCCCTTTAAGTGACCGTAAAATTTATTTAAGCGATATTGAAAGCCGTGTAAAAGAACAGCTTATTTTGTGCTGCAACTATAAATTTGACGGTAAAAATTATATCGATTATAACCAGCTTGACAGCTTTGCTCTTTTAAACGCCGTACCCACAGCCGAGGGGGCGCTTTCGCTTGCCATAAATGAAACCGATTTTACCCTTTGGCACAGCAAGGCGCTGGTTATAGGGTATGGCAGAGTTGGCAAAATTATGGCCGACCGCCTTAAAGCCTTAGGCGCCGTTGTTACCGTTTCCGCCCGAAAGCCGCGTGATTTTGCCACCCTTTCGGCCCTTGGCTTTAAATATATAAATACCGAAACGCTGTGCGATATTTACCTTGATTTTGATATTATTTTTAACACGGTTGATGCTAACGTTCTTTCCAAAACAGCGCTTGAAAACTGCCCTGCCGATATGATTATAGATTTGTCGTCAAAAGGCGGTTTTGACTTAAATTATGCCAAGGCGCTTGGCATTAAAGCCTTTAAGCCGGGCGGGATACCCGGTGTGGTTGCCCCAAAAACCGCGGGAGAAATTTTGGCAAAAACTGTAACGGAGCTTGTTTAAGGAGAATTTAATTATGCAAAACATAACCTTGGGGTATGCTATGACGGGTTCCTTTTGTACCCTTAAGGCATCGCTTTCGGCTTTGGAAGAGCTTGCAAAATACCCCATAAAAATTAAACCCATTATGTCGGAAACGGTTTACAACACCGACACCCGTTTTTTTAAAGCACGAGACCTTATAAAACGCGTTGAAGAATTATGCGGCGAAAAAGTTATTCACGACATTGTCGGTGCCGAGCCGATAGGGCCTAAAAATTTACTTGATATTTTAGTGGTTGCCCCCGCAACAGGTAATACCATTTCGAAAAATGCGCTTGGCATTACCGACACAAGTGTTACAATGGCCATTAAAGCCCACCTTCGCAACAATAAGCCCGTTGTGCTTGGCATAGCCACAAACGATGCTTTGGGCGGCAGCGCAAAAAACATTGGCCTTTTACACAACACCAAAAACATTTACTTTGTGCCCTACCGACAGGATGACCCACATTCTAAAAACAATTCACTTATTTGTGATTTTTCTCTTATTCCAAAAACGGTTGAAGCGGCGCTAAACGGACAACAGCTTCAGCCCGTAATTATTTGACAAAAGCATCCTTTTGATATATAATATTTTTCGTATTATATTCAAAAGGATGTTTTGTTTTTGAGCATTTTTGAGCTATTTGTTTTGGCTGTCGGGCTTTCGATGGATGCCTTTGCCGTTGCCATTTGTAAAGGTCTTGCCACGCGACAGCTTAGGCCACGCCATATGTTAACCGTCGGCGCTTGGTTTGGCGGCTTTCAGGCAATAATGCCGCTTATAGGTTATTTTGTAGGCACAGCCTTTGCAAAATACGTTACCGCAATTGACCATTGGATAGCCTTGGTTTTACTATGCGGTATTGGCGGTAATATGATTAAGGAATCCTTCGAAAAGGAGGAAGAGGAGCAATGCGACAGCTACGGCTTTAAAACAATGCTTTTAATGGCAATTGCCACAAGTATTGACGCTTTAGCCGCAGGCATTTCACTCGCGATGGATTTAAAGGGCAACAACACATACGCCTTTATTGCCGTGGCATTTATCGGTGTAATTACCTTTACCCTTTCGGCCGTTGGTGTAAAAATCGGCAACATTTACGGCGCGAAATTCAAGTCAAAAGCCGAATTTGCAGGCGGTTTGATTTTAATTTTACTTGGCGTAAAAATACTTCTTGAGCATTTGGGTGTGATTAATTTTTAAAGTGTAAAGCGGTGATTATGTGAGAAATATTACGACCACAAAAAATTTATACGAAAAACTAATTCAAATGCCTGATTTGCAATCCATACCAGAATTAGATGGTGACATTCTAATTTGGAAGTTATACAAAAACGCATATATCCGTGCTTATTGCGATAGCTATGATACTTGTATTGATATAATTAGTAATAATATTCCCTTGACTCATTGGCACCCTAACGAAGAAGATATATTCGACGAATTATATACTCTCAGCAAAAAAGGTAATATTCTTGTTATAAAGAAAGCTTTGTTAGGTGCAAAGGTTTTTTATATGGGCGAACCCGAAAAATATCAATTTAATAAAAACAAAAAATGGCATTGGGGTAAATTAATATATTTAGAACAAAATAATTGAACAAAATCAGCGAGGTGAAAATTCACCTCGCTGTTGTTATAATTACTTGTATATACCTTTTTCTATTAAATACCCACACGTAGGGGCGAACTGCGTTCGCCCGAGTTCATCTCCTAAAATTTCTACAAGAAGATGTATATGATTCGGCATAATCACAAAAGCATTCATTCTGACTGATTCATACGCATTATTCCATATGCTTAGCTCATTAAAAACAATCTCACCATAGACTGAAAGCGGAAGATTTTGCGGGCGAACACAGTTCGCCCCTACGACTTTTACAGTATAATTTTGTAATTCAAAATCTTTTTTCCAGAAATAATTTTTTCTGTTTTCAGTACAAATTGTTATAAAATATGCACCTTTAGAGCTATAGTCAAAATCCTTTAATCTTATGTTTTTTCTCGTGGGGAAGTTATCAGTCATTTTTACATCTTACCGATAAATTCATCAATTGAATTATCGGACTTAAAATCTACCTCGCAGGGCTTTTTGTTAAGTGACCAAAATTCAGTAATTTCATTAGTACCGCCGTTTGCCACCTTCTTAACGTCTGAAAGGCTTTCAACCTCTATCATAACATCATTTGTATAGGTTTCAAATGAGCAATTACGGTCGGGGTAAGGAAGTTCGTCGTGTTTTGCATTATAGCGCTTTGTAAAAACATCATCACCCAAAACATAGTGAACGGTGCCGTCGTTAAGGTCAAAGCCGATTTTTGCAGGGCAGGTTGCGTTAACGTCCTGTGAAACAACAACATATTTTTTGCCGAAACGCAAACGGCTGTCACCGAGATCGGTATAAGGCCAAACCGAAATGTTGCGGTTAGGTAAATAGCCGGTATCATTAGTGTTCATAGGAATAACAAGATTACCGCCTGCAGCACAAACAGCAATTACCCAAACCGCAAATTCCTTTTCCTTACCGCTTATGTTTTTTACGGTTGCATTAACGGTCATATTAGCATCATCGGGGTCCATTTTAATGGTAACAGTCTTTAAAATGCCAACCTCATCATCGGCAAGTGCCGTAAACACAACGCTATCGGGATTAACGGTAAAGCTAACGGGACGGTCGTCAGGTGTGTAGGTTTCGGGATAGCCTTCGGGAGTAACCCAAACACGATAGCCGCCAAAGCTTTCCCAATGCCTGCCCTCACCAAAAAATGCGTGGTAAGCAGCATCATCCTTCCAGCTAAAATCACTGCGGTTATCATTCAAAATATTTTGGCCGCCAACGTAGCCAAAACGAATAATACGGGGACCGATATCCACAGTTACATAGGCTTCAATAACTCCGTTGGAAATGCTTACCACCTTGCCATAATCCTTATAGCTTTCAATAATATTTACGTTTACCATAAAATTAACACTCCGTTTTAATTAAATTTGCTTTATATTCAAGCCCACATTCAAGGGGCTTATTTAAAGATAAAAGATATAAGTCTGTAGCACGATTTTCAAGCTCAAACATTTTTTGAGCTTTGGCAGATAGTTTCTTAATTTCGGTTGCCTTTAAAATTAAAGGCATTTCAGAAATTTTGCGTCTTTCGCGAATAATTTCTTCGCCTGTTTTGTTAAAGCCAAGCACCCTTATATATTCAGGCTTTTGCATAAAAAAGCTATTATCTACACCTAAAAACGCCGACAAAACCATTCGTCTTATTCTTGCCAAGGTATAACGCTTGCTTTTAACATTATTATAAACCTCCGAAAGCGTGGTTGCAACCCTTGTGGCAGAAAAAAGTTTATTTTCTACACCCTCGCTTATATCGGGAAGCTTTTTAAAATCATCAAGCGTTTTTGTGCGAAGAGAAGCTAAAATTGCCGTTTCAATATTTTGAATATTTGAAATTTCATCAGGGTTTATAAGGTCAAACGCCTCTTTCGGCATATATTGTTTTGCAAATTTAAAATCACCCAAATAAAGCCTTTCGCGTATTAAGGAAGCTGATGCAAAGCCATTATCCGCTATGCCGCTGTCGTGCCCTGCGCCAAGCCGTTTAACCGTTTTAAAGATCATATCGGCACCAATGGTTTTTGCGGCAATTATATATTCAATTGCCAAATTGTTGTTTGCACCCTGCAAAATATCCTTTTGTGCGCCGCAAATTTCGGCAGCTTCCTGCCTTGCCTTTGCGAAGGTAATGCCGTTTTTTAATTTTTCACTTAATATTTGCGAAAAATTATTACTTAATAAAACCTCGGCAGTTTTTAAAAGGGCGGTTATATCCCCTGCCTCACTGCCAAACATAATGGTATCGCACCCTGCGGCCTTCAGCGCCGAAACACCGCAAAGCGCAAAGCTTTGCGCGGTTGACATTGAATAGCAAGCAGGCATTTCTAAAACTAAATCTGCCCCGCAGCATAACACCATTTTTGTGCGGGTGCGTTTTTCAAAAATTGACGTGTCGCCGCGCTGAACAAAGTTTGAAGAAATCACACAAACAACTTCGCCCTGTTTTTTTGCTTCATCAATTAAGTATTTATGCCCTAAATGTAGGGGATTAAATTCCGCAATAATGCCTATTCTGGCCAAAAAATCACTTCTTTTACAAATAAACTTGAAAATGTTAGAAATTTATTGTATTATATATTTTAATATAACATATTTTATTTTTCAATTCAATATCTTTTGACGGAGGCATTTAAAAATGAAAATTTTCGTTGTAAACGCAGGTAGTTCATCTTTAAAATATCAGCTTATTGATATGGAAAATGAACAGGTTTTAGCAAAGGGTCTTTGCGAACGTATTGGCGTAACAGGCGCTATTTCACACAAAGCGGCTGACGGTAGAACATATTCTGCCGAAACCCCTATGCCCACACACAGTGAAGCTTTTGAAGCAGTTGTTTTCGCTTTAACAAAATCTGAAGCTAAAGTAATTGATTCATTTGATGAGGTTTCAGCTATCGGTCACCGTATCGTGCAAGGCGGTGCTGTGTTCAAGGGCTCCTGCCTTATTACCGAAGACGCTTTAAATAAAATTGATGAGCTTGGCGCTTTGGCACCCCTTCACAACCCTGCACACGTGCTTGCTATTAAGGCTTGCATTAAAACCTTCGGTACAGAAAAGCCACAGGTTGCAGTGTTTGATACATCCTTCCACCAGACCATGCCCGAGCATGTTTATATGTTCGCCCTTCCTTATGAATATTATGAAAAATACGGCGTTCGTAAGTACGGTGCGCACGGCACAAGCCACCGCTTCGTAAGCGACCGCTGCGCAGTGCTTGAAAATAAGGACAAGAAGGACCTTAAAATTATTACCTGCCATCTTGGCAACGGTTGTTCTATCACCGCTGTTAAGGACGGCCTTTGCTATGATACATCAATGGGCTTTACCCCTCTTGACGGTTTTATGATGGGTACCCGCACAGGTACACTTGACCCTTCAGCCTTGACCTTTATTGCTGAAAAGGAAAACCTTACCCCTGCTGACATTAACCGCATTTGCAATAAGGAATCGGGTGTTTACGGTATTTCGGGCGTTTCAAACGACAACCGTGACGTTGCCGCTGCTGCAGAAGCTGGCAATCACCGCGCACAGCTTGCAATTGATATGCAGCGTTATCAAATTCTTAAGTTTGTTGGTTCTTACATTGCCGCTATGAACGGTGTTGACGCGATTGTGTTTACAGGCGGTATCGGTGAGAATGACGGCGAGCTAAGAAAATATGTTTGCGAAAACCTTTCATACCTCGGCGTTAAAATTGATGACCAAAAGAACGCTGTTCGCGGCGAGGAAATCAGAATTTCTACTGATGACAGTAAGGTTAACGTTTACATTATTCCCACTAATGAAGAGCTTGCAATTGCACGTGACACATTGGCCATTATTTCAAAATAATTTAAAGGTTGTTTTAAAATGAAAATTGCTGAAATTAAAAATAAAATTCAAAACGGCGGCTTCGATAATGACTTTTTAATGCTCTACGGCGATGCTGAAAAAGCAAAAGCACGTTATTTTGATGCTGTAGAAGAATTTGAGAAAATTTTCCCCACCGAAAATGATATTCGCATTTTCTCTGCCCCCGGCAGAACAGAGGTTGGCGGCAACCACACCGACCACCAGCACGGTTGTGTGCTTGCAGGCGGTGTTGATATGGACGTTATTGCCGTTGTTGCTTTAAACAACGACAATGCTGTTCGTGTTAAGTCACGCGGCTATGATATGGACACTATTGCCCTTAACGAGCTTGAAAAACAGGAAAAGGAAATTGGCCGTGCAGCCTCACTTATCCGCGGTGTTTGCTACAAATTTAATGAAATGGGCGTAAAGCTTCAGGGCTTTAACGCTTACACCACATCAAACGTTTTAAAGGGCTCGGGTCTTTCATCCTCGGCCGCATTTGAAGTGCTTATCGGCAATATTTTAAACGGTATGTTTGCTGACAGCAAGGTTGACGCGATTGAAATTGCAAAAATCGGTCAGTTTGCTGAAAGGGATTATTTTGGCAAGCCCTGCGGTCTTTTGGACCAAATGGCAAGCTCACTTGGCGGCTTTACATACGCTGATTTTAATGACCCCGCAAACCCCATTACCGAAAAGATTGAGCTTGATATTAAAAAATTCGGCTATACCCTTTGCGTTGTTGACACAGGCGGAAACCACGCTAATTTAACACAGGACTATGCTGACATTACCGTTGAATGTAAAGAAATCAGCAACGCTTTAGGTGTTGACTTCCTTCGCGATGCCGATGAAAACGAGTTTTATAAAAACATTCAAACACTCCGCAAGGAATACGGTGACCGCGCCGTACTTCGCGCATTCCATTTCTTTAATGAAAATGCCCGCGTTTTAGAGCAAAAGGCCGCTTTAAAGGAAGGTAGATTTGAAGATTTTTTGAAGCTTGTAAACGCTTCGGGTCAGTCATCCTACGATTATTTGCAAAACCTTTATTCCACTTCGGCTGTTAAGGAACAGGGCTTGTCCCTTGCAATTGCCTTAACAAAGCAATTCTTGGGTGACAAGGGCGCTTGCCGTGTTCACGGCGGTGGCTTTGCAGGCACTATACAATGCTATATTCCTTCTGATTTGCTTAATGATTATAAAACAATGATTGAAGCCGCCTTTGGTCTTGGCAGCTGCAGCGTTTTATCAATTCGCCCCGTTGGTGGATATGAAATTAAATAAGCTATAAGAAAATCAGCACCCAACGAAAGTTGGGTGCTTTTGTTTTGTCAATATAAATTGGGGGTTATTTGTCAAGGCTTCCCGATAAACTATAATTTAACAGTATGAAATTTAAAACACCCAACTTGTGTTGGGTGTTTTGTTGTTATATTAGATTTCCTGAATCCAACCGAATTTGTCTTCAACCTTGCCCCATTGAATACCGGTCAAGGTATCGTAAAGCATTTGAGTAACTTCGCCGATTTCGCCATTGTTTACAGGGTATTTAACACCCTTATAGCAAAGCTCGCCGATGGGAGAAACAACAGCCGCAGTACCGCAGCCCCAAGCTTCCTCCAAAGTACCATTTTCCATAGCAGCCTCTAATTCATCAATGCTTAAAAGACGTTCTTCAACTTCATAGCCCTTATCCTTAAGCACTGCAATGCAAGACATACGGGTAATACCGGGTAAAATTGAGCCCGAAAGCATAGGAGTAACGATTTTGCCGCCGATTTTGAACATAACGTTCATAGCGCCAACCTCTTCAATATACTTTCTTTCAACACCGTCAAGCCACAAAACCTGGCTGTAGCCCTGCTGAGCTGCACGCTCGCCCGCACGGTTAGATGCGGCATAGTTACCGCCGCACTTTGCATAACCCGTACCGCCACGAACTGCACGAACATCCTGGTCTTCAATCATAATTTTAACAGGATTAATACCCTCGGCATAGTAGCTGCCAACGGGAGAAGCAATAATAACGTAGGTTGCGTTATGTACTGCGTGAACACCTAAAGATTCGTCATTACCGAACATAAAGGGACGGAGATAAAGTGATGTGCCCTCTGCAGAAGGTGTCCAGTCCTGTTCAAGTTCAACGAAGGTTGTGAGAACCTGCATTGCCAAATCTTCAGGAATTTCGGGTAAACAAAGGCGTTCAGCCGAACGGTTCATACGGCGAATATTTTCAATTGGACGGAACATTTGAACCTTGCCGTCCTTACGGCGATATGCCTTTAAGCCTTCAAAAATTTCACTACCGTAATGTAAAACGGTTGAAGCGGGATGAATATCAATTCTACCAAACGGAACGATGCGAGCGTTATACCAGCCCTTTTCGCTGTTCCAGTCCATCATAAACATATGGTCGGTAAAGATTTTACCAAAGCCTAATGTACTGCTGTCAGGTTTTTCCTTTAAAACAGCAGCTTTAGTGATTTTAATTTCCATTATAAACACTCCTTAATTGTTAGCGCCAATGTTCATAGCTTTAAGATTAGTTTCTAACATATCGGCGCGCTTTGCAGAAATAACCTTCTTAAGTGCGCCCATAACGGTTTCTTCATTATAACCGCCAAGCTCCTTAAGAATTTTACCAACAATAATCATATTAGCTAAAGTGGGCATACCGTTATCGCTTGCAAGCTTGGTTGCGGGAATGTAATAAACAGTAACATCGTCACGTTTTACTTTACGTTCAATAAGGGCGCTATCAACAAAAATTGTACCGCCGGGAACCACGCTGTCCTCATACTTATCGAGTGAGGGCAAATTCATAGCAACCAAAACGTCGGGCTTGGAAACGATGGGTGAGCCAACGGGTGTATCACTTAAAATAACACTGCAGCTTGCAGTACCGCCACGCATTTCGGGACCGTAGGAAGGAAGCCAGCTTACCTGCTTATCCTCGGTAAGACCCTTGTATGCTAAAAATTTACCTGAAAAAAGAATACCCTGTCCGCCGAAGCCTGCGAATAAATACTGTGTTGTTGCCATAATTATTCAGCCTCCTTTTCAGCGGTGTTGTCCTTATAAACGCCCAAAGGATAATAAGGAATCATCTTTTCATCCACCCATTCGAGAGCCTTTTTAGGTGTAAGACCCCAGTTGGTAGGACAGGTAGAAATAACTTCAACCAAAGAGAAGCCCTTGCCATCCACTTGGTTTTGGAAGGCCTTTTTAATGGCCTTTTTAGCATTCTTAACATTCTTTACGTTATTTACTGCAACACGTTCAAGATACTGTGCGCCGTCAACCTGAGCGAGCATTTCGCAAACCTTAATGGGAAAACCGCAATGGTTTGTGTCACGACCGTAGGGTGAGGTTTGAGTAATTTGACCGGGAAGAGATGTAGGAGCCATCTGACCGCCTGTCATACCGTAAATTGCGTTGTTAATAAAGATAATTGTGATATTTTCGTTTCTTGCGGCAGAGTGAACGGTTTCAGCCATACCAATGGATGCCAAGTCACCGTCGCCCTGATATGTAAACACAATATTTTCAGGGTTAGCGCGCTTAACACCTGTTGCAACTGCGGGAGCACGGCCGTGTGCGGCCTCAATCATATCACAGTTAAAGTAATTATAAGCCATAACCGAGCAACCAACCGGCGCAATACCGATTGTTTTGCCTTCGATACCAAGTTCATCAATAACCTCAGCAACCAAGCGGTGTACGATACCGTGGGTGCAGCCGGGGCAGTAATGAAGCGGAACATCGGTTAAAGCATGGGGTTTTTCAAAAACTACCATTATTTTGCACCTCCGTTTGCCTTTTCAATAGCAGCCAATACCTCTTCAGGTGACGGAATCATACCGCCAACACGGCTGCAAAGCATATATTCACCCTTGCATTTTGTTGCAAGCTTAACGTCTTCAAGCATTTGACCCATCGAAAGCTCAACGCTGATAAAGGTATGTGCCTTTTCAGCCGCAGCTTCAAAAGCTTTTGTGGGGAAGGGCCACAAGGTGATTGGACGAATCATACCAACCTTAATACCCTTGTTTCTTGCTTCAACAATAGCGTTTTTAGCAACACGGGCAGCAATACCGAAGGCGGCGATGCAAATTTCAGCATCGTCCATCATATATTCTTCATACATTACTTCGTTTTCTTCAATGTACTTATAACGGTCGAAGCGTTCAAGGTTGGATTTTTCCAAAGCGTCAGGCTGTAAGAAAAGTGAGTTTACAATGTTGTGCTCACGTTCCATCTTAGTGCCTGTTGTTGCCCAAGGCTTTTCGGGCATTGGCTTAATGTCATATTCAAGTGACACAGGCTCCATCATCTGACCCATTGTGCCGTCAGCCAAAATCATAGAGGTCATACGGTACTTATCGGCAAGCTCGAAGCCCTTAACGGTTAAATCAGCCATTTCCTGAACGGAAGAGGGTGCTAAAACTAACATTCTGAAGTCACCGTGGCCGCCTGCCTTTGTAGCCTGAAAATAGTCAGACTGTGAGGGCTGGATACCGCCAAGACCCGGACCGCCACGCTGTACATTAATAACAAGTGACGGTAAATCGGCGCCCGCGAGATATGAAAGACCCTCACCCTTAAGTGAAATTCCGGGGCTGGAGGAGGATGTCATAACACGAAGACCTGTTGAAGCAACGCCGTAAACCATATTGATAGCGGCAATTTCACTTTCAGCCTGTAAGAAGCAACCGCCAATTTTGGGCATTCTTTTTGCCATATAAGCGGCAATTTCAGTTTGGGGGGTAATAGGATAACCGAAGTAATGGCGACAGCCTGCAATTATAGCGGCTTCGGCAATAGCTTCGTTACCCTTCATTAAAACCTTATCAGCCATTTTTACACTACCTTTCTACCTTAATAATGCAATCGGGACACATTGTAGCACAGAAAGCGCAAGCAATACAAGCTTCCTCGTTTACTGCTTGGACAGGGTGGTGACCCTTTGCGTTAATTTTATCTGCGGCGAGTGTTAAAACCTTTTTTGGACATACGTCTACGCATAATCCACAGCCTTTGCACTTGTCGGTTTGAAAAGTCAATTTAGCCATATTAGACACTCCTTTAATTGATTTTATCCTGAAGCTTCAGCGAAAAAAGCTTCGGGATTTCGTTTTTTAAATCATCATACAGTCTATTATACACCGAAGTGCACTTAATTGGAAGCCCTGTTTTTTGGGAAATTTCCTCAGCATAGGCCAGTGATTTTAAAACATCCTCCCTTGTGGTTTCTTCGCCCAAGTTTGAATTATTAACAATTGCGGTAAATTTAATTTTTGCCGCATATTCGATTTCGCGCATAACCTCAATGGTTGATTCAGCGTCACGGGTTAAGGGGCGGAAGCAGTTAATTACAAAAAGCATTTCATAATTGTTTTCCGCTAAAATTGCGGGAGCAATTCTTCCCAATGCATAAGCGCCGCGGTCGTCACCGCCAACATCAATTATAACCTGCTTATCCTTTTGGTCGCAAATGGAATAAATTTGCTGAGGAAGGGCGGGAATATCAACGTTACTGCCCGCATATTCCGAAGCAATAAGCTCTATTCCCTTGTCCTCAAAGTCCTTTGCGCTGTCCTTTGTGCGAAAGTATGGGTTTACAATATCCAAATCAGCTATTGCAACCCTTTCATATTTTTCCTTTTGATCATAAGCCATATTAACGGCAACATTGGTTTTGCCGCTACCGTAATGACCGCAAAGAAGGGTTATTCTTTTATAAATCATAATTTGTTTCTTTGAATCTTACCGCTGGTAGTTTTTGGTAAACTATCCCTAAACACCACAATTCTTGGGTATTTATAGGGCGCGGTTCTTTCCTTAACGTAATTTTGAATTTCTTTCTTTAATTCTTCGGTAGGCTCGGTTCCGTTTACAAGCACAATGCTTGCCTTTACAACCTGACCTCTGACTTCATCGGGTGCGGCGGAAACACCACACTCGAGAACATACGGCAATTCCATAATAACGCTTTCAATTTCGAACGGTCCGATACGGTAGCCCGAAGACTTAATAACATCATCAATACGGCCAACATACCAATAGAAGCCGTCCTCATCACGCCAAGCGGTATCGCCTGTGTGGTAATAATCATCGCACCAGGTTTCCTTGGTCTTTTCCTCATCGCCATAATAACCGACAGCAAGACCGCAGGGGCGACCATTTTTAATGTTAATTACAATTTCACCCGTTTCACCAACGTCAACAGGGTTGCCGTCGGGGTCAACGATAGAAACATCATAAATAGGTGCAGGCTTACCCATTGAACCGATTTTATGCGGTGCGCCAACAAGGTTACCGATAATCATTGTGCTTTCGGTCTGACCGAAGCCTTCAAGAATTTGAAGACCCGTTGCCTTTTCAAATTGGCGGTAAACCTCGGGGTTTAATGCTTCGCCCGCGGTGGTCATATGCTTAATTGATGATAAATCGTACTTTGAAATATCCTGCTTTACCATCATACGAAGCATTGTGGGCGGTGCGCAGAAGGTGGTAATTTTATATTTTGCAAACATTGGCAAAATGTCAGCCGCGTCAAAGCGGTCAAAGTCGTAAACAAAGATTGCCGCTTCGGCCAGCCACTGACCGTATAATTTACCCCACATTGCCTTTGCCCAGCCTGTATCCGAAATGGTAAAGTGCAAACCTTCAGGGTCAACGTCGTGCCAATATTTAGCAGTATGGAAATGACCCAAGGGATATTTATAATTATGAGCCGCAATTTTGGGATAACCGCTTGTGCCTGATGTAAAGTACATAAGCATGAGGTCTTCCCCGCAGGCAGTATCATCGGTGCGGTGGAAGTGGGTTGAGAACAGCTTATACTCTTCATCGAAGCTACGCCAACCCTCACGGTCACCGTTAACAATAAGCTTATTTTTAATGCAGTCACTTTTTGCGGCGGCCAAATCAACCTGATGGGCGGTGTCGCCGTCGGCAGTGCAGATAATGGTGTTAACCCCTGCCGATTTAAAGCGATAGTCAAAATCCTTCTCGAGTAGCTGATTTGTTGCGGGAATTGCAATAGCACCGAGTTTATTAAGACCAATCATAGCAAACCAGAACTGATAATGTCGTTTAAGCACAAGCATTACCCTGTCGCCCTTTTTAATGCCAAGCGACTTAAAGTAGTTTGCACAGCGGTTTGATTCCTTCTTAACATCAGAAAAAGTGATAGCGCGTTCGGTGCCATCCCTTGAAATATGCATAAGCGCTAGCTTGTCGGGCTCACGCTTTGCAAGAGCGTCAACTAAATCAAAGCCGAAGTTGAACTTTTCGGTATTTTTAAAGGTGATTGAGGTAGGTGTGCCGTGCTCATTTTCAACAATATCTATGTACTTGCTGTAAATGCGCTCGCTCTTATCCTTACGCTCGCGCTTAGTAAGCGGAACGTTTGGAAGCGGCTTATAATCCTCAGCCAATTCAGGTATAGGCTCGCCCGTGGGGTTTAAAACGATAGCGTAGAAGGTACAATCCTCACCGCCGACAGCAATCATACCGTGGGGGGTGTTGGAATCAAAATAAATGCTGTCGCCGGGGCCTAAAATTTCGGCGTGCTCGCCAACCTGAACCTTTAAGCGACCGCTTATAATAAGGTCACATTCCTGACCCGCGTGGGTAGTAACCTCAATAGGTTTATTTTGGGCTTCTTCGCTGTAAACGCTTTTAACGTAAAGCGGTTCGGCAATACGGTTTTTAAAGGCAGAAGCCAAGTTATAATATGTCATACCGTGCGCCTTTTCAATGCGCTGACCCTCACCCTTGCGGGTAACGGTGTATGATTTTAGTCGGGGGCTGTAGCCCTCGATAATATCGGTAACGTCAACGCTAAAGGCATTTGCGCAACGGTAAATAAAAGCAAAGTGTAAATCACTTTCGCCGTTTTCACAAGCGATATATTCCGCTTCGCTAACCGCTGTCTTTTTCGCCATATCCTGAATGGATAAGCCCATAATTTCGCGCAGTTCTTTAATACGACCTGCTATTTCCTTGATTTTAGAATCAAGTCCCTTTGTGTTTTCCATCATTTCCTCCGTTTCGGGCGAAAAAATCAAAAATACTCGCCCCAAAGTTATGACTTTGAGACGAGCATAAAATTCATACCCGCGGTACCACTCAAATTGCAGTAATACTGCCACTCTTGGAATCAAACAATTCCTATGCATTTACGCAGCAATCACGGAAGGGGTCTACTAACAAACGCTTTCTTCCCTTCAGCTCAGAAGCTACAAACACAAAACACACATAAATGACTTGCACCAACCGTCACTTCTCTGATATGTATTATTTTGCGCCCTCTTCGTCGACGCTTTTTATATAATATATCACAACTTTAAAAAATTGTCAATAAATATTAAAGCTTATTACGCTGAATTTTTCCGCTTATGGTCTTGGGTAATTCATCGCGGAAAACAACCACACGGGGATACTTATACGGCGCTGTGTGGGTTTTAACATAGTTTTGAATTTCCTTTTTAAGCTCTTCAGTCGGCTCTGTGCCCTTGGTGAGCACAATGCTTGCCTTTACAACCTGACCTCTGATTTCATCGGGGGCAGCAGAAACGCCACACTCAAGAACATACGGAAGCTCCATAATAACGCTTTCAATTTCGAACGGTCCAATGCGGTAGCCCGATGACTTAATAACGTCATCTATGCGGCTGACGTACCAGAAGTAACCGTCCTCATCACGCCAAGCGGTGTCACCTGTGTGGTACATACCGTCGTGCCAAGCGTCAGTTGTCTTTTCTTCATCAAGATAATATTCTCTGAACAGTCCGCAAGGAACTGATTTGTCGGTATGAATAACAATTTCACCTGTTTCACCGTCAGCAACGGGGTTGCCGTCAGGGTCAACAATGTCAACATCATACTGAGGAGAGGCCTTACCCATTGCGCCAACCTTAGGTGTTGTACCGCAAAGGTTTGCAATTGTAAGGGTGGTTTCGGTCTGACCGAAGCCTTCCATAATTTGAAGACCTGTTGCCTGCTCAAACTGGCGGAACACTTCAGGATTTAATGCCTCACCCGCAGTTGTCATATGGTGAATTGAGGATAAATCATACTTAGAAAGATCACCCTTAATAAGCATACGAAGCATTGTGGGCGGTGCGCAGAAGGTGGTAATGTTGTATTTTGCAAACATAGGCAAAATTTCATCTGCATCAAAGCGGTCAAAGTCGTAAACAAACACCGCGCCCTCGCACAGCCATTGACCGTAAAGCTTGCCCCAAAGAGATTTACCCCAGCCCGTATCAGAAATTGTTAAATGTAAGCCGTCGCGCTCACAGCAATGCCAATACTTAGCGGTTACAAAATGACCCAAAGCATAGGTGTGCTTATGCGCCGCCATTTTGGGATTACCTGTTGTACCCGAGGTAAAGAACATAAGAGCAATGTCGTCACCGCAGGAAGCATCCTCAGTGCGATAGTGATGTGCACTGTAAAGCGGATATTCGCTGTCAAAATCCTTCCAGCCGTCACGCTTACCGCCAACCATTATAAGATGCTCAACCGTACTGCAATTTGCCGCTGCTCTTTCAGCGATTTCAGCAGTGTCGCCGTCAGCAGTACAAACAAGCGCTTTTACGCCTGCAGCATTAAAGCGGTATTCAAAGTCGTGCTCCTTAAGCTGATTAGTAGCGGGAATTGCCACCGCGCCAAGCTTATGAAGGGCCACCATACAAAACCAGAACTGATAATGGCGTTTAAGCACAAGCATTACCTTGTCACCCTTTTTAATGCCAAGGGACTTAAAGTAGTTTGCTACCTGGTTTGAAGCGCGTTTAATATCGTTAAAGGTAAAACGGCGTTCAAGCTTGTTTTTGTCAAGGTGAAGCATTGCAAGCTTATCGGGATATTTCGCGGCTATACCGTCAACAATATCAAAGCCAAAGTTAAAGCTGTCGGTATTTTTGAAGTCAATTTTCTGTAAAGCGCCGTTTTCATCCTCAACAGCGTCGACAAACTTCTCGCAAACCAAGGTTTCAGAGGCTTTAGTCGAAGCAATGCTGCGTCTTACGGTTTCTTCCTTAGTATCCTCACCCGGTAAAACAACCGCGCAGAACACGCAATCCTTACCGTCAACGGCTATCATACCGTGGGGTGTAGAGGAATTATAGTAAATACTGTCGCCTTCATGCAAAATTTCGGTATGTTCACCAATTTGTACCTTTAAGCTACCGCTCATAACAAGGTCAAATTCCTGACCGGAGTGGGTTGCAAGGTGAATGGGTTTATTTTGCTGTGCGGCAGAATATTCATACCTAACCCAATAAGGCTCAGCAATTTTATCCTTAAATTTAGGAGCAAGGTTTGCAATGTCAATACCTTCTTCCTTTGCGGTGCGCTGTCCCTTACCCTTACGGGTAACTGTATAGCTTGAAAGTCGAGCTGAATGGCCTTCCAAAAGCTCGGTAAGCTCAACACCAAATTCCAACGCACACTTATGAATAAAGCTAAACGGAATATCTGCATTTGCACTTTCGTAATTTTTATATTCCCGCTCACTTACTTCGGTCTTCTGAGCCATTTCAGCAATTGACCAGCCCATAATTTCGCGCATTTCCTTAATTCGCGAAGCGATCTCCATAAGTTGTTGTTTTGCTGTGTTGGTTGCCATTTTAAACACCCTTTCATAAAAAATTAAAATAAAAAAAACACCCATCTCAAACTTTGAGACGGGTGTTGTAATCACACTCGCGGTACCACTCAAATTGCAGTAGAACTGCCACTCAGGGTCTAACAACCCTTATGCCTTTACGCAGCAATCACGGAAAGACCTACTCGCAATAAAGTTTCAGCCCTTCGGCTCGGAAGTGATGGGTATTCATAAACACTTGCTGTCGGCTTACACCAGCCGCCGACTCTCTAAAAGCAGTTATTTAAAACCGTCTTCGTCAAAGCCTTTATCAATTTTTGCTTATTATACCACCGCAAAAAACCGTTGTCAACACTTTTTTGCAATTTTTTTAAATATGTAAACTATTTACTTTTAGGCTATATTATGTTATATTAACTTGACACCTATTTTATGAAAGTGAAGCTGTAAAATGAAGTTGAAATCCACCCTTATTGGCACTAAGGAATTCTACCGCAAGGTATTTGCAATCGTTGTGCCAATGATTATTCAAAACACAATTACAAATGTTGTAAGTCTTTTAGACAATGTAATGGTTGGGCGTGTCGGCACACTGCAAATGTCAGCCGTTACAATTGTAAACCAGCTTATGTTTGTGTTTTACCTTTGCATTTTCGGCGGTATGGCAGGCGCCGGTATTTTTTTAACACAATTTGCCGGTGCGGGTGATAACAACGGCATTCGCTATTGTATACGAATAAAGGCAATTGTCGGTGCTGTAATGACCGCCCTTGCTATAGGCGTATTTTTAATATTTAAACAGCCTTTGATTGAAATATATATAGCAAAGGATACATTACCCGCCGATGCCGCCGCGACAATTAAATATGCGGCCGACTATATGCAGGTTATGCTAATTGGTCTTTTACCCTTTGCCGCAATGCAGGTTTATGCAAGCACCCTTCGCGAAACAGGCGAAACAAAGCTGCCAATGCTGGCAAGCATAGCCGCAATTTTAGTAAACCTTGTGTTTAACTATTTACTTATTTTCGGCAAATTTGGCTTTCCTCGCCTCGAGGTTACGGGCGCCGCTATCGCAACGGTGCTTTCACGCTTTGTTGAAGCGGGTATAATTATTGTTGTTACTACCCTTAAGCGCAAAAAATATCCATTTATTAAGGGCGCCTTCAGAAGCCTTTATATTCCGTTCAATTTATGTAAAAAAATTATTACAAGGGGTATGCCCCTTTTGGTTAATGAATTTTTGTGGTCATCAAGCATAGCGGTGCTTTTACAGTGCTATTCGGTAAGAGGTATTGAGGTTTTGTCGGCCGTTAATATTGCAAACACGGTCAATAACCTTTTTAATGTTGTGTTTTTAACAATGGGCAACGCCGTTGCAATAATTGTTGGTCAGCACCTCGGTGCAAACCGTATTAAAGAAGCCAAGCAGTCGGTTTGGCAGCTTTTAACCCTTTCGGTAGGCTGTTGTGTGGTTATGGGCAGTATTATGATGCTGCTGGCGCCCTTTATTCCCCATATTTATAACACCGAAGCCGAGGTTAAGCAAATGGCAACACAGTTTTTGTTTGTTGTCGCAGCCTTAATGCCCGTTTTTGCCTTTGCGCATAACTGCTATTTTACCCTGCGTTCAGGTGGTCGCACAATTATAACCTTCCTGTTTGACAGCGCATTTTCCTGGGCAATTATGGTGCCTGTGGCATTTGTGCTTTCAAAATATACCAATATACCGATTGTACCCCTTTACTTTACCGTACAGTCGCTTGATATTATTAAATGTATAATCGGCTTTGTTATGGTTAAAAAAGGCATTTGGATTAAAAATATTATTGATACGAAATGACAAAAACACCGCATATGGGTCGTACTCTAAAGGACAGTACAACAAGACACGAAAACACCCTTAGTTTTTTAAAAAACTAAGGGTGTTTATAATATTCTCTTTCTTTGTTAGTCAAGTCGTGCTATAATACAACTAACCGATAAATAAGAATTTGTAGAGGAGGCTACATACTGTGAACAAAGAAAAATTACACGTCATTGTTGCAAATGAACAACCCAATTTATGTCAGATAGTAGCCATTAAGGACAATGAGATAGTTTATAGTGACACTTGGAATAATTATAAGCCGACCGATAATGTTCATATTGCTTCTGTAACCAAAAGTGTGATGTCTATACTTATCGGAATTGCCATCCAAAAAGGTATGATTGAAAGTGTCAATCAAAAAGTATTAGAGTTTTTCCCCGACTATGTAATTAAACGAGGCGAAAAAACAATACAGGATGTCACTTTATATCATTTGCTTACAATGACGGCACCATATAAATATAAGTCAGAACCTTGGACAAAAGTATGCACAAGCGAAGATTGGACAAAGTCCGTTCTGGATTTGCTTGGTGGAAGAAACGGAATTACAGGTGAATTCAAGTATTCAACATTGGGTATTCATATATTAAGTGCAATAATAACTAAAGTCAGCAATATGTCAACTCTTGATTTTGCTAATGAATATCTCTTTAAACCACTTGGAATTGAAGAAAGAAAACCTTGTATTGTAAAGAATAAAGAAGAACATATCACATTTGTAACTTCTAAATCTCCAAAAGAAAATGGTTGGTTTTGCGATAACAAAGGAATTGTAACATCAGGCTTTGGTTTGTGCTTGTCAGCAGAAGATTTATCGAAAATCGGTCAAATGTGCCTTAATAAAGGCATGTTTGATAATAAGCAGATAGTTTCTGCCGAATGGATAACTCAAATGACTACACCATATATCAAATGTGATGAAAAATTTGCCTTTATGCAATACGGATTCTTATGGTGGGTTATTGATAAAGAAAAGAATATATACTCTGCCATAGGTGATAGTGGAAATGTGATATATGTTAATGCGGATAAAAATATTGTTATATCCGTTACTTCCACCTTTAAACCATTAGTATTTGACAGAGTTCAGTTTATACAAAAATATATTGAACCATTCATTGCTGAATAACAGTTAGGAAAATAAGAATTTAACGGAGGTTATGTATGCTTGAAAAAATGAGCGACTTCTTTGAAGCAAGACTTGACGGATACGATGAGCATATGATGACTAACATCGAATATGCAAGCGAGTTCTATCCTTTTACGGCAAAGCAATTACCGACCGCTGAAAACTGTTGCATACTTGATTTGGGTTGCGGTACAGGATTGGAACTGCAA
>SVPF01000045.1 GCA_015066005.1 Oscillospiraceae bacterium | reverse complement strand
TTGTATGCCGCCAGGACGAAAAAGAAAATAAGGCCGGATTTCGACTGCAATGTGATTGCAAACAATTTGGATCTCTTCACGATAAGTCCTCAATTCATTTGTAAATTCACATTGCAACAGTTCGTTTTCCAAATCTAAAACATTTAATTTTGATGATTCTTTCCCTTGATTTTGCCCTTATTATCGCTCTGGGCGAGGGCAAAACGCTGTAACACGTTATGTTGGGATGAAATGAGTTGTTTGCGAAAACTCCTTTATTTTCAACGGTTTTAGAGCATTTTACGGTGTGTTATAAACAGCCTATAACACTACGAAATTTTGTGTTTGACAAATTATAGTTTATCGCTCAGTTAAATTGGTGGCACATCGTAGGGACAATTCACGAATTGTCCGTAAAACTTGGCAAATATCTGGCGGGCGATTCGTGAATCGCCCCTACAGATACACAATCTAATTTGTACAATAATTACGAATTACGCATTCCGAATTACGCATTTCGCGTAAGCGCTAAACCCCAATTTACCACATAATACAAAAACGGCAGAGGTTATATTTTTTAACCTCTGCCTTAATATATTAACCTATTGCATTGTTTGATCCAACCGTAATTGTGGTGCTGTAATATCTACCGCTGCGGTAAAGCTTAACGCTAACCTTTTGGTTGGGCTTACAGTTTGAAATAAGCTTTTCCAAAACGGTATATTCGGTAATTTCAGTGTTCGCAAATTCGGTAATAATATCACCCTTACGAAGACCTGCCTGATAAGCAGGACTACCGTTATAAACGCTCAACACAACCGCACCTGTCGGATAGCCGTAAAATTCAAGCACTTCCTTTGTGTATTTTTCACTTATGGTAATGCCGATATACGGTTCGGGGGAATTTTCTTTAGCAATAATCTTATCACAAATTTCCACCGCTTCGTTTGAGGGAATGGCAAAGCCCATACCTTCAAATTCTTCTGACACAATTTTAGAGCTATTGATACCCACAAGCTTACCTGTTACATCCACTAAAGCACCGCCCGAATTACCGGGGTTAATAGCAGCATCGGTTTGTATAAGACCGATATCACCGTCGCTTGAAACCACGCGATTAAGTCCACTTATAACGCCATAGGTAACACTGTCCATAAATTCAAGACCGCCGGGATTGCCGACAGTTATAACATACTGTCCAACCTTTACCTTGTCAGAATCGGCAATTTCAATTGCGGGAAGACCTGTAACATTTATTTTAATAACCGCAAGGTCGGCCGAAATGTTGTAGCCGACAACCGTTGCGATATAAGAATTATCAGCAGAAGAATCCAAAAATACCTCAATTTTGGTATTGCGGGCATTTGTTACGGCATCCTCAATAACGTGGTAGTTGGTAATTATATAACCGTTTTGCTTATAAATAACACCGCTACCCTCGCCCGATTCTTCCTGTTGATTACCGAAAAAGCTGTTAACTGAAGTAGTTGTGCGAATACCCACAACACAGGGCGTCACCTTTTTTGCAACCGCTTCCACAACCGAAATGGCCTGCTCTTCAACATTTATATTAACCGTGTTGTTTTCCAAATCGAGATGGTCGGTAGCTTGATTTTTGTCCTGATTCCAAAAATAAGCCGTGGTAATAGTTGCGCTTGCCATACCCACAAAACCCGCTAAAACAGCCGCTACAATAACGGTTAAAAGGCTAAACCTTGCCTTCGGCTTTTCCCGCTTAGGCGGTTGGTAAACCGGGGCGGGCTCGGGCTGATTATTTTGAAAATCGTTACTATTATAAAAATTATAATCGTCCAAATCGGTCACTCCTTCTGAAGTGTATTATACTGTTATTTTATTGCAAAATAGTGATTAAAATGTGAATAAAAAGTAAATATTTAAGCCCCAACAAAGCCGTTGGGGCAGTTAATCATTTGGATAAATAAATAAGTAAAACCGTAACATCGGCAGGGCTGACACCCGAAATTCTTGAAGCCTGACCAATATTAACAGGCCTTATTTTATTAAGCTTTTCAATTGCTTCTAAACGAAGACCTGTAATTTTGCTGTAATCAATATCATCGGGAATAAGCTTGTTTTCAAGGCGAAGCATTTCGTTGATTTGCGCTTGCTGGCGACTGATATAGCCTTCATACTTGATTTCGGTTTCAACCTTTTCTGATACCGCATCAGAAAGCGTGGGGCGTTCCTTATCAAAGGGGGCCAAATCGTTATAGCTAAGCTGTGGGCGCTTTACCAAATCGGCAAGGCGCATACCTGTAGTCATAGGTGCGGTGCCACGCTCCTCCAACAACTTATTAAGCGCTTCATTAGGGCCTATAAAGGTTGAATTAAGCCTTTCAATTTCGGCTTCCTTTTGCTGTGTGCGAAGGGTAAATTCGTTATAAACCTCGCTTGAAACAAGCCCTAGTTTATAGCCTGTCGGCATTAGGCGTTCATCGGCATTATCCTGCCTTAAAACAAGGCGGTATTCACTACGGGATGTCATCATTCTATAAGGGTCGGCACAGCCTTTTGTTACCAAATCATCGATAAGTGTACCAATATAGGACGATGCGCGCGAAAGAACAAGCGGATCTTTCCCCTGCACCTTTAAGGCGGCATTTATACCCGCTACAAGACCTTGGGCGGCGGCCTCCTCATAGCCTGACGAGCCGTTAAACTGACCCGCACCGTAAAGACCTTCAAAGGCCTTCATTTCAAGGGTTGCTTTAAGGGCCGAAGGGTCGATACAGTCGTATTCAATGGCGTAAGCATTACGAATAATTTTAACATTTTTAAGGGCGGGAATGGTTTTATAAAACTGCACCTGCACCTCTTCAGGAAAGGACGATGACATACCCTGAAGGTACATTTCTTCGGTGTTTTCACCGCAAGGCTCAACAAAAAATTGGTGGCGCTTTTTATCGGCAAAGCGAACAATTTTATCCTCAATACTGGGGCAATAACGGGGACCAACACCCTCAATTTCGCCCGCATACAAGGGTGAACGGTCAATGTTTTCTAAAATAACACCCTTGGTATCATCATTAGTGTAGCCAATGTGACAAACAACCTTATTTTCAGGCAATTTTTTGGTTTGATAGCTAAAGGGTACGATTTTTTCATCCCCCGGCTGTACCTCAAGAACAGAAAAATCAATACTGTCCCTTAAAACGCGGGCAGGTGTGCCTGTTTTAAAGCGGCGAAGCGGAACACCAAGCTGTTTTAAGCATTCGGCTAAGCGGTTTGCAGGGAAAGCTCCGTCGGGACCGCTGGCGAAGTTGACCTCACCCACATAAATACGACCGCCTAAAAATGTACCTGTTGCTAAAATAACGGCTTTGGCAATAAATTCGGCTCCCAAATTTGAAACACAACGCCAACCGTCCTCCCCTTTTTCAAGGGTAACAATTTCGCACTGCTTAACATCCAAATTGGGCTGTAATTCCACAGCGTGCTTCATATATTCGCTGTAAGCACGGCGGTCAATTTGCGCACGAAGTGAATGCACGGCAGGACCCTTACCTAAATTAAGCATACGGCTTTGAAGGGTGGTTTTATCAGCCGCCTTGCCCATTTCACCGCCCAAAGCATCAATTTCGCGCACTAAATGCCCCTTTGCAGTACCGCCAATAGACGGGTTGCAGGGCATATTACCTATCCAGTCGGCCGTAATTGTAAACATAATTGCGTTACAACCAAGCCTTGCGGCAGCCAAAGCGGCTTCTATACCTGCGTGACCGCCACCAATAACGGCAACGTCATAGCTGCCGGCAAAATACCTTTTAATTTGCAATTAAATCCCTCTGTTTTCCTCTAAAGACTTTTGCTGTCTTACATCATTACCAATAAATTTATTAGCGTTATAACCACCTATAAGGCGAGATACAATACGCTCGCCGTAACGGTCGGCAATTTCCTTCATGGTAAGGTTTGTGTTAATAATAGTCGGCTTTTTAGAAAGCAAACGGCTATTGATTAAATTATATAAAACCGACCTTGAAAATTCGTTGACATATTCGGTGCCAAGGTCATCAATGACAAGCAAATCACATTCAAGCATTGCATTATAGCTGCCCTTATTTTCACCCGAAAAGCGTTCACTTGACACAAGGGTGAAAAGGGTTTCGGCAGGGCCGTAAAACGGCATATAGCCCTTTTCAACCACACCTGAAACAATAGCCAAGGTTAAATGCGTTTTACCAAGACCGGGTGATCCCATAAACAAAAGGTTTTGGGCGTTTTCGGGTGTAAAAGCGTCAACATATTCCTTACAAAGCTTCAAAATATATGTCATACGCTTGCGGGGGTTTTCCCCATCCTTGCTGTAATAATTCAAATTAAAGCCTTCAAAGGTACAGTCCTCCAGGGGCATTTGTTTTTTTAGGTCATCTAAAATAACCTGAGCCGCAAGCTTTTTAACGCAGTCGCAAATTTTACCGCCCACATAACCGCTGTCCTTACAAAGTGTGCAGTCATATTCAATTTCAGGCACCATTTCTTTTTTAAGAATTGCGCTTTTTTCCTTTGAAACCGCAACCGATTTTGCTTTTAAAACCGCAACCTTTTCGCTGTTACCCGAAAGCGCGGTAATGGCAAGCTGAGCGCCTATAGAGGACAATTCACGGTCAATTTCCGAAAGACGCGGATTAGTAGCATAAGCCGCATTTAAAAGCATATCACGACGGGCGTTTTTCTGCTTTAAGGCATTATTTTTAATTTCAAAAGCTTTTTTATATGTAAGCTCCTTAGTTAACATTTATTTCATTCCTTCGAATTTAACATTTTTTCAAATAAATCAAGGTCGTAAGCGCCGCCGTGCTTTTTGTCGGGCTTTTCTTCCTTCTTAATATCCGAAACAGTTTTAAAACCGCTTTTATACCAGTTTTCAAGCACCTTGTTAATGTAGGAAAAAGACACACCCGAGGTTGCATCAACACAAACATCATAAGCGGCTTCGAGCATTTCCTTTGACATTTGCCATTCATTCACCCAAAGGGTTGCAAGTTCACTTTCCTTTTTGGTAGGCTTTCTAAGCCCCAAACCAAAAGCCGACCGCACCATTGACCACGCAAGGTCTTTTGTTGCAATTGCGCGAAGCTCATCATCAGCGGCTTCAACGGTATCAATACCCTTTTCAAGCCATTCCACAGCAAGTGCCTGCACAAATGAAATTTTAAGCTTGTCCACACTTTTAGCGTGGTTTAAAATAAGGAAAAGTATGTCAATATCAAGCCCTAAATCATCATAAAGCCAAACGAGTGTCTGGGTTTCGTTTTGCTTTAAGCTTCTGCCAAAAACAAGCTGTGACTGGTTTAAAAGCCACTTGATTTTCGGGTCCTCCTGACTTCTGAGCAGTATATCTTCACGGCTGGGCTTAATTATTTTTTGGTAAGCCTTTTTATCATCCTTAGCTTCGTTTATAGCCGTGTTAGACATTAAAATGCCTGCATCTGCCCAAAAAAGCAAGGCTTCCTTTACGTCATAAACCGAAAGGGCCAACGCTTCGGCAATAACATCCTCTGATAAGGAAAGCGTATTGTTTCGCAGCATATAAAGCAAAACCTTTATGTGCTCCCCTTTTGCAAGCTTTAAATATTTATCGCAAAGGTCAACAGGGACCGCAAAGGCAGACGAAAAACAGGAAGGGTTTACAAAATAGTCCATACTTCACCTCACATACTTATTCATAATATTATACCATATTTTCAGCACTTGTAAATAGCAATATTTACAAAAAAATAAAGAGAATAGCGGCACCCTCATTTGATGGTACCGCTAGATAAGGTTTTTTCTATTTTTCGAACTGCTTTGCAACCTTTTTAAGTAGACTTCGTATTTCTAAATGCTGTGGGCAAACCGCTTCGCAAGCGCCGCATTCAATGCAGTCACTCGCCTTTCCCGCATTGCTTGTATGTATTTCATAATACATACCGCCGCCCCAGCCGCCATAGGCATTGTGCGAATTAAGGCAGGCAAACAAGGTGGGAATCGGAATATTAACAGGGCAACCCGCCACACAGTATTTACAGTCGGTACAGCCGATAAGGTTTTGCGATTTTAAAATTTTACAAACCTTTGAAACGGCCTGAAATTCGGCTTCATTTAAGGGCTTAAAATCCTTCATATAGCCAATATTATCAAGCATCATATCCATATTGCCCATACCCGAAAGGGTCATAATAATATTATCAAAGCTTGCGGCGTAGCGTATGGCATAGCTGGCGTTACTGCCGCCCTTTAGACCGTCAAACACCTCTTGCGCGGCAGGTGGCAGCTTAACCAGCGCGCCGCCTCGCACAGGCTCCATAACAATAACAGGCTTTTTATGCTTTAGGCATACCTCATAATTTAATTTGCCCTGTACCGATGCATCGTCATAATCAAGGTAATTAAACTGAAGCTGCACAACCTCAATTTCGGGGTATTCGGTCAAAATTTTATCAAGCACGGTGGCACTGTCGTGGAAGGAAATACCGACACATTTTATTTTGCCCTCTTTTTTAAGCTCAAAGGCAGTTTCATAGGCGCGGCATTTTTTAAACTTTTCAAAATAATCGGCATCCTGCGCGTGCATTAAATAAATATCAAAATAATCAACACCGCACCAAGACAGCTGGTTTTCAAAAAGCGGTCGTATATCTTCATTACTTTCAAAAAAAGGGCCTGAAAGCTTGTTAACAAGAATATACTCTTCCCTATCATAACGCTTTACAAGGCATTCCCTAAGGGCAATTTCGCTTTTTCCGCCTATATAACCGTGCGCCGTGTCAAAATAGTTAAAGCCCGCATTCATAAATGTGTCAATCATTTCACAAAACTGTGCGTAATCAACCTCTTTTTCCTTCATTGGAAGGCGCATACAGCCAAAACCGAAATTCTTTTTAATTTTACCGTCAAGCAAACACATGTCGTTCTCCTTAAAATTACTGTTTTTATTATAAAGCAAAGGACAAAAGCAGTCAATAATTTTCCGTTCACGCAATAAAGATTACCGCACACCGCAAAACGCTTGAAAAAATCTTAGAATTTAAGTATTATAATCTTGCAAGGAGGGTTTATTTTGAAAATTAATGTTTTTATTGATAAAAACCGTGAAGAAGAAATTCAAATTTTTGCACACGAAAAGACAGCGCTTATAGAAAAAATCGAAGAGCTTGTAAGCGACTTTTCGACCGAAATTACTGCTTATGGCAACAAGGAAATTGTTCGCCTAAATTTAGTTGATGTCTATTGCTTTATAACCGAAAGCAATAAGCTTTTTGCAATAACCGAAAATGAAAAACTGCTTGTAAAAAGTCGACTTTACAGCATTGAAGAAAAGCTTTCGCGTGATTTTATAAAAATAAATAAATCCTGTATTGCAAACATTAAAAAAATTGACCGTTTTAATGCTTCTATTTCGGGCACATTAGAGGTTAAATTTAAAAACGGATATACCGAATATGTTTCCCGCCGAAGCATTAAAGCAGTTAAGGAAAGGTTGGGCTTATAATGAATAAATATTTAAAAGAATTTTTACACCGTGGGCTTGTTTTCGGCGGCTTCGGACCCGTTGTTATGGCAATTGTACTTTTTATCCTATCTAAAACAGTTGATAATTTTTCGCTGTCGGGAAGCCAAGTTTTGCTTGGCACCGCTTCGGTATATTTGCTTGCGTTTTTACAGGCAGGCGCAACGGTATTTAACCAAATCGAGCATTGGCCGATAACCAAATCGCTTTTATGCCATTTTGTAACAATTTATTTGGCTTATGCGCTTTGCTATGTTTTAAATTCGTGGATACCCTTTAAGCCAATTGTGCTTATGATTTTTACTGTTATTTTTGTTGTAACCTATTTTATAATTTGGATAAGCGTTTATTTTTCGGTTAAAGCGTTTAGTAAAAAAGCAAACCAAAAATTAAACTAAAAAACACGGTAGAGTTCCTACTCTACCGTGTTTAATTTTAATTATTCATTTTTAAGTGTAAATACAGTACCAACCGTACCATATTTTTCAGATTTAATTGATTTAACAACCAAAGTACCGTCACTCAAAAGTGAAAGTGTAGCAATTTCTTTCTCATCATCAGACAAAATAATTGCATTATCGGTAAAATCACAGCTATGGGCTGTGCCACCGCCATAACCGTCGATATAATAATATTTTACACCTTTAATGGTAACAATCTGATTTTCTTCAAAATCTGCTTCATCAAATTCGCTACCCCAACCTTGATAAATTTCGATGCAACGCTCTTTGTTAAAATAGGGTGATGCATCATAGTCATAGCCCCATTCACCACCATCGTGGAAAGCAAATTGAAGCTTAGTGTAGGTTTTACCGTCGCCACTCAAAAACTCACCGGCATAGTATTTATCAAGCTTTATGTTGGTTTTTGGGTTTACGACTGTGGGACCTGCAGGCTTACTTGGTGTAGAGGGCTTGCTTTCTTCCTTGTCTTCTTTATCCTCTTTCTTGTCTTCACTTGAAGTTAAATCAGAAGAGGTATCAGAATCGGTCGAGGTTGTGTCTTTTTCAGGTGTGCTTGTGGGTTGACTGTTATCGGGTGTGGAATTTACATCACCCTTATCACAGCCTGCCATACAAAACACCATACATAACACAAGTAATACGCTTAATAAAGCAGAAAGCTTTTTAAACATCCTAATGCCTTCTTTCAGTTGTTAAATTGATAAATCTTCAACTATAAGGTTGCGGGACATTGTGTCACGGTCACGCACCTTGAAGAACTTTTCAGCAACCTGTGGGAAGAGTGCATAGCTTAATACGTCCTCTTCACTGCCATTGCCAAGACCCTTTTCTTCAAGCTCTGCCTTGTATTTAGCAAGCTCGGGCTCGATAAGGTCAGCAGGACGGCAGGTAATAACCTCATCGTCCCCAATGCACTTCTTGCGAACGTCTTCATCAACAGGTGCGGGTAAACGGCCGTATTCGCCCTTTAAAAGACCCTTTGATTCCTTCGGAACCATCTTATATCTTTCACCTGCAATAACGTTCATAACTGCCTGTGTACCAACAATTTGGCTGGTAGGAGTTACAAGCGGAGGATAACCGAAGTCCTTACGAACACGCGGAACTTCAGCAAGTACATCGTAATACTTGTCTTCCTTACCTGCCTGCTTAAGCTGTGAAAGCATATTGGAAAGCATACCGCCGGGAACCTGATAAATAAGGGTTTTGGTATCAACATTTAAAACCTTGGGGTCTAAAATGCCGTCAGCCTTCATTTTATCGGCAACTGTACGGAAGTGTGCTGCAACGTCGCTTAGCTTATTAAGGTCAAAGCCTGTGTCACGAGCAGTACCCTGAAGGGTAGCAACTAAAGCTTCGGTTGCGGGCTGTGCGGTACCGTTTGCCAAGGGTGACAATGCGGTATCCACAATATCAACACCTGCCTGAGCAGCCATCAAATACACCATATCACCCGTACCGGTGGTGTTGTGGGTGTGAAGGTGAATCGGAACACTTACGTTTTCCTTAAGCTTTTTAACAAGTGAATATGCATCAAAGGGTAAAAGCAGGTTTGCCATATCCTTAATACAAATAACATCAGCACCCATTTGTTCAAGCTCTTTAGCAAGCTTTACAAAATACTCCTCGTTATGAACGGGGCTTTCGGTATAGCTTAAAGCGGGCTCGCAAATACCGCCGTATTTCTTACAGCTTTTAATTGCTTGTTCAAGGTTACGGGTATCGTTAAGAGCGTCAAAAATACGGATAACTTCAATACCGTTTTCAATTGACTTGCCTACGAAGGAATCAACCACATCATCAGCATAATGCTTATAGCCAAGAATGTTCTGACCACGGAAAAGCATTTGAAGCTTGGTGTTGGGCATATATTTTTTAAGTGTGCGAAGTCTTTCCCAAGGGTCTTCATTTAAAAAGCGCATACATACGTCAAAGGTAGCGCCGCCCCAGCACTCAAGTGACCAATAACCGATTTGGTCAAGTCTTTCAAGTGCGGGAATCATATCTTCGATTTTCATTCTGGTGGCGGCCTGAGACTGATGAGCGTCACGCAAAATGGTATCGGTAATAAATAATTTCTTGTTGTTCATTTATATTCTCCTTTAGCTTAACCAAAGATTGCGATAAGTGCACCGGCAGCAATTGCTGAACCAATAACACCTGCAACGTTCGGACCCATTGCATGCATAAGCAAGAAGTTTGAGGGGTTTGACTTTTGGCCAACCATTTGTGAAACACGGGCTGCCATAGGAACAGCAGATACACCGGCCGAACCGATAAGAGGATTAATCTTGTTCTTGGTAAAGAGGTTCATAAGCTTAGCAAAAAGAATACCGCAAGCGGTAGCAACGCCAAATGCAACAACACCTAAAACAATAATTTCAAGTGTGGGAAGGCGAAGCATATTAATTTTTGTGCCGCCAATGTTAACCATTTCTCTTGTAGTGTTAAGGAAGGTGCCTGCAGTTGCAGTTGCGCCAACCGAAATACCAAGGAATATGGTAACAATGTTCATAAGCTCATTCTGTGCAGTTTTGCAAAGACGTTCAGCAACACCGCATTCTTTCCAAAGGTTACCAAGCATTAAGCAGCCTACAAGCGGAGTAGCCGAAGGAACTAACAATGCAACGAAGATGGTAACAACAATTGGGAAAAGAATTTTTTCGGTTTTAGAAACTTCGCGAAGGGGCTTCATAACAATTTCGCGTTCCTTCTTGGTGGTGAGAAGCTTCATAATAGGAGGCTGAATTACAGGAACAAGCGCCATATAGCTGTAGGCAGCAACGGCGATGGGTCCTAAAATATGAGGAGCCAACTTTGAAGTAACGAAAATAGCGGTAGGGCCGTCAGCACCACCGATAATACCAACAGAAGCTGCTTCAAGACCGGTAAAGCCAAGGAACTTTGCACCAATAAAGGTTGCAAAAATACCTACCTGAGCGGCAGCACCCAAAAGGAGTGACTTGGGGTTTGAGATAAGGGGACCAAAGTCGGTCATAGCTCCAATGCCTATAAAGATAAGGCAGGGATAAATGCAGGTTTTAACACCGATGTAAAGGAAGTCCAAAAGACCGCCGTTTGCAAGAATGTAGCCATAGTCGTGATAATGCGCGCTACCCTCGGTCATAAATGCGTTCCAAAGGTCCTGATTATAAAGACCTGCACCGGGAAGGTTGGTAAGAAGCATACCAAAAGCAATACCAATTAAAAGTAAGGGCTCAAATTGCTTTTTAATTGCAAGGTATAAAAGCACAAGGGAAACAGCAATCATTACAGCATATTTCCAACCGCCATCAGCAATAAAGCCTGCACCAAGCAAATAAAAGCCGGTTTGTTTTAAAAATTCAATTATTGCGTCTAACATTTTAAAATCTCCTTAAAAGCGAGAGCTTAAGCGATTACGCAAAGAACAGCGCCGGTTTCAACAGAAGAACCTGCATTAACATTTACAGAAGCAACAACGCCGTCGCAGGGGCACATAATTTCGTTTTCCATCTTCATAGCTTCCAAAATCATAAGAACGTCGCCCTTCTTAACTGCAGAGCCGTTCTGTACATTGATTGAAAGAATTGTGCCGGGCATGGGGCTGTTTACGGTTTCGCCACCGGCAGCAGCGGGAGCAGCTACAGGAGCAGGAGCTGCGGCAACGGGTGCGGGAGCAGCAACAGGAGCAGGTGCAGCAGCGGGAGCAGCCTTAACATCAGCAGAATCAACAACCTCTAAAGTAATTTCGTAAGCAGTACCGTTTACAGTAACATTATATTTTCTCATAATTTAACACCTTTTTCTTAGATTTTTTTGAAAGATAAAATTCTTATAGCGGAAACGTCAGTTCCCAATTCTTCAGCCACAGCGGCTGAAACGGCAGCAATAATTTGCTGGCGGTTTTCAATAGGTTCAGCAACGGCCGCTTGCACCTTGGGTGCTTCCACAGCGGGCACAGGCTTTTCTTCCTTCTTGGTCTTACCACAAATTAAACCGATAATTTTGCAAAGTAAAACAATGCAAATAAGACCGGCAAAAACAGCGGCAACACCGATAAGCACAGTATATGGCATTTCCATTCCCGTGCCGACAAAGTCAGCCTTAGCTAAAAAAGTTTCAAACATTAAACAGGCACCTCCCTTAAGCCTTTAAAAAATAGTTCTATGTTTTGAAATATTGGTTTTTAATAAAATTCCCAAATTTCGCCTATTTACATATATTATATATTAAATGTCAACATTTTACAATATATTTTTTGCGTTTTTTTACACAATATTTTAAATTTTTCAGTAACATTTTTTTGCAAAATAAATATACTGTTAAAGGACAAGCGAAAAAGGTCCGAAGGGAGAAACAAAATGGACAGAAAAATGTTTGATTTTAACGATTTTCGTAACAGCACCGTAAAAAACGGTGAAGATAACACAATGCCCCAAATTTGCTTTAATACAGATGCTTGCAACCAAGCGCCCACACAATCTACCGAAGGTGTTTTAACAATGGCATTTGTTAATATGCAACCGCTTGATTATGTTTACGATGAAGCGCAGGCCTTTACAAACGGCACACTTTTTCCAAATATAAACAAGCCGTTTTATTATGGGGGAACTTATAAATGAACAAAAAGCTTGAACTAAAGAAGAAAATACACGCAGTCGATTTTGCTATTCACGAGCTCGTGCTGTTTTTAGACACCCACCCCACTAACCAAAAAGCAATGGCTCTTTTAAAAGATTACCGTTTTAAACGGGCAGAGCTTATTAAAGAATATGAAGCACAGTTTGGCGATTATATCGTAACCCCTGCCGACGTAACAGCAAACGGCTGTTGGCAGTGGCTTGACGGTAAATGGCCTTGGGAATATAAGGAGGTATAATTTTTATGTGGCAATATGAAAAGAAATTACAGTTTCCCGTAAACATTAAAAACCGCAACCCCAAATATGCGCAAATAATAATAAGCCAATACGGTGGCCCTGACGGCGAGCTCGGCGCATCTATGCGTTATTTAACCCAACGTTACGGTCAGCCCTTTAATGAAGTAAAAGGTATATTAACCGACGTTGGCACCGAAGAATTAGCGCATCTTGAAATGGTAT
>SVPF01000044.1 GCA_015066005.1 Oscillospiraceae bacterium | reverse complement strand
CGACGGATTTATATATTGTGCCGTAGGCACACATTTTTTATTATTTATTATTTTTTCTTTATTCTTTTTTCTTTTGGGCGTTAGCCCGATAAACCCCAATTTATTTTTTATTATGTACTTTACTTAGCGGGTTGGCATCAACTGCGCTTTTAATTTGTGTATCTGAAACATGGGTGTAAATTTGGGTTGTGCCAAGGTTTGAATGGCCTAAAATGTCCTTTAGCACACGAATGTCAACCTCGCCGTGCTGATACATAAGGGTGGCGGCGGTGTGGCGAAGCTTATGGGTGGAATACCCTTGGTCGCCAAGACCTGCTTTTTCTAAAAAGGTTTTAACCAAATGCTGCACGGTTTTTGGGCTTATGCGGCGGTGGTTACGGCTTATAAACAGGGCGTTGCGGTCTTCATAAACAATGTCCTCACTGGGTCTTACCGCCAAATATTCCTGAATGGCGGTCATACAAGCCTTATTTAAATAAATAAGGCGCTCCTTGTTGCCCTTACCCGTTACAACCATTGTGCCGTCGGGTTTAATATCGTTTATATTAAGTGAGCATAATTCCGCCAAACGAAGCCCGCAGTTTAAAAATATGGTTAAAATGCAATAATCACGCTTTTGGTTTGCGCCGTCAACCGAATTTAAAAGCTCTAACGAATCCTCAAGGGTTAAATGCTTTGGTAACGACTGCTTAACCTTTGGCGATTCTAAAAGTAATGCGGGATTTTGGTCAAGCTGGTGGGTGTGCTCACACATATACCTAAAGAAAATACGGAGTGTTGAGGTTTTTCTTGCGCGGGTGGCGGTGTTGTTGCCACGCTCATTCTTGCAAAAAACCATATATGCGTATAAATCAGATATGGTGATGGTTTTTATAAGTGACAAATCAACCCCCGTAATACTGATTTTTTCAAACGGGGTTTCCTTATTAACCATACCGCGCACGGTTAATATGTAACGGAAAAAGTTTTGCAAATCTAAAAAATACCCCTCAACCGAAAGGGATGATTTACCCTTAATGGTTTCGTTATAGGTTAAAAAATCACGAATAACGGGTGGGCAGGTTTGTAAAATTTCAAGCTTCATACAATACCTCAAAATATTTAGTATAATTCATTATACCATTTGCAAATAAAAATTTCAATCTTAATAAAATCTTAATAAATTCACCGCTTTTTTCTTAAAGCATAAGGTGTTACAATATAGTCAAGGAGATGACAAGGATGTATAACATTTTAATTTGCGACGATGAAAAGGATATTGTAGCTGCTTTGGAAATTTATTTAAGGGTTGAGGATTATAAAATTTTTAAGGCATATAACGGGCAAGAGGCTTTGGATATAGTAAATAAAAACGAAATACACTTGGTTTTAATGGATATAATGATGCCGCTGTGCGACGGCATTACCGCGACGGCAAGACTGAGGGAAGATTATAATATGCCGATAATTTTTTTATCCGCCAAAAGTGAGGACAGCGATAAAATTTTAGGGCTTAACATCGGTGCGGATGATTATATAACCAAGCCCTTTAATCCTGTTGAGGTTTTAGCAAGGGTACGCTCACACCTTAGGCGCTACACACAGCTTGGCGGCAAAACGGTTGAGGATTATTGCTTTACAATTGGTAATATTGAGCTTAACGACCGTGCAAAAGAGGTTTTGGTTGACGGTGAAAGGGTTTCGCTGACTCCTACAGAATTCGAAATTCTAAAGCTTTTAATGAAAAATAAGGGCAAGGTTTTAAGTCCAAAGGAAATTTACGAAAGCGTATGGTGTGAACAATGCTTTGGTAGTGAAAGCACCGTTGCGGTGCATATAAGACATTTGCGTGAAAAGGTTGAAATTAACCCTGCCGAGCCTCGTTATTTAAAGGTGGTTTGGGCGCACGGCTATAAAATGGAGGGATAAGTTATGAAGCGGTTACTTTGCAGTCTGCCCGCAAAAATTGCGGCAATAATACTTTCTTACATAATGGTTTTGGTTATTGTCGTCTCCTCGGCGGCGGTGCTTGTTATGGGGTACTTAGATTTTTACACCCGTTCATCATATCTGGTTGAAAAAGAAATTCTTACCGAAATGGCTGTAAGCGAGTGTTATAAGCTAAGCGGCCAATTTCAAAGAGCGGCCGATGTGCAGGCATTCCGTGAGGAAGTGGGTGACATGGCAAGCGAAAGTAATATTGCTTATACTGTAACCGATATTGAAAAGGTAGAAACGTTGTATACAAATTACGATACAACACCAACCTTAACAAGCCATTCTGTAGTGGAAAACGGCTATAAATTTACAGTTTATGTTTATGATGAAATGCCCTGTAAGGACCAATTTGCAACGGTGCGTTCGCTTATCAAAACAGGTCACGACCTCCGATATGCATTTATATTCTTTGCGGTCTTGGGGCTTTTGACGTTTATTGTGCTTATTTGCTTTTTATGCTGTGCCGCGGGCAGAAAATTTGCCTATAGCAGTATTCAGCTAAACTTTTTAGACCGCATACCGCTTGATATTTGTCTTGCGGTAGCGGCGGTAATTGTGGGCGTTTTTTTAATAATATTTGATACGGTTCAATATTTTGAAGGGCTTGAAATTTACATCTTTTTGTTTATTAGCTGTACGGTGCTTTATTTTGTGGCGCTTGCGCTTTTACTCACCTCTGCCACAAGAATTAAAACCCATACATTTTGGAAAAATACACTTGTTTTCAAGGTTGGTTCGTTCTTGTTAAAATGCTTTAAAGCCTGCGCAAAGTTTTTGTTTTTCCACATTAAACGTTTGCCGTTTGCGTTAAAAACCTTGGGTCTTTTAGCAATTATAATTTTTTGGCAAGGCGTTTTCCTAATGTTTAATCTTTATCAGGAAGAATGGCTGATAATCGGTTTTGTGCTTTCAAGTGGTATGATTTCACTTTTGGTGATTTATGTGGCAATAACCCTTCAACGCATTAAAAAGGGCGGCGAGAAAATTGCTTCGGGCAATCTTGAAAGCAAAATTGATACCACCTTTATGGTGCTTGATTTTAAGGATTTTGCTAATAAGCTTAACAGCATTGGTGAAGGTATGCAGGTTGCCGTTGACGAAAAGGTAAAAAGTGAGCGCTTTAAAACCGAGCTTATAACCAATGTTTCACACGACATAAAAACCCCGCTTACGTCTATTATCAATTACGTTGATCTGCTTAAAAAGGAAGAAATTGAAAACGAAACCGCAAAGGAATACATTGAGGTTATCGACCGTCACAGCGAACGGCTTAAAAAATTAGTTGGGGATTTGGTTGAAGCGTCAAAAGCATCAACAGGAAGCCTTGCGGTTGATTTACAGGAATGTAATGTGTCAGTGCTTTTATCGCAGGCGCTCGGCGAATTTGATGAAAGACTTAAAGGGGCTAAAATAACTCCGATATTGAAAATTTTGTCAGATAATGTTATTATAAAGGCAGATGCACGGCATTTGTGGCGTGTGTTTGATAACCTTTTAAGTAATATTTGCAAATATTCATTACCTGACACCCGTGCTTATATTGAAGCCTATATCCAAAACGGTAAAGCGTTTATAACCTTTAAAAACATTTCACGGTGCGAGCTTAGTGTTGATTCTGCTGAGCTTACCGAACGCTTTGTAAGGGGAGATAGCTCCCGCAATACTGAGGGTAGCGGTCTTGGCCTTTCAATTGCGAAAAGCCTTACCGAGCTTCAGAACGGACAAATGGATATTACGGTAGATGGGGACTTATTTAAGGTTATGCTTCAGTTTGAGGTTTAAAAAGTGAAGTGAAAATATGACGGATAAGCAAAAGAAAATAATTAGTGCTTCGGTAATTGCGGCCTTTATACTGTTTTGTGCGGCAGTTGGTTGGTTTATAGGCCGTCCGCTTATACGGTTTGTGGGCGAGCCTGAACAGTTTCGCAATTGGGTACAACAAAGCGGTGTGTGGGGCATGGTGGCCTTTGTCGGAATGACGGTTTTTCAGGTTATAATTGCATTTGTTCCTGGCGAACCGCTTGAAATTGGGGCAGGGTATGCCTTTGGCGCTTTTTGGGGCACGGTGCTGTGTATCATTGGCATAACAATTGGCAGCTTAATTGTTTTTGGGCTTGTGCGCACCTTGGGTGTAAAGCTTTTAGAGGTCTTTTTCACTTACGAAAAAATTAAGTCGCTTAAATTTTTGCAAAACGAAAAAAAGCTGGCTTTGGTAACTTTTTTCCTTTTCTTTTTGCCGGGCACACCTAAGGATTTATTAACCTACTTTGTGGGGCTTACGAAAATTGATTTTAAAGGCTTTTTGTTTATTGTTGCCGTTGCACGCATACCGTCGGTTATAACCTCAACCATTGGCGGCAGTCTGCTTGGCAGTGAAAAATACATTTTAGCGGTTATTGCCTTTGGTGTAACCCTTATTATAAGCGCAGTCGGTTGGCTTGTTTACAACCGCATAAGCAAGAAAAATAAAGAATAAATTTTAAAAGGAACGGAAAACCGTTCCTTTTTTCTTGACAAAACATACTATGCGGTGTATAGTATTATGTGATAGGAGGTATTGTATGGATATTCAGTTAAAGCGCGGTCTTTTAGATGTTGCGGTGCTAGCCGCAATAAAGAATGATGATTCGTACGGTTACCAGATTATTAAGGATTTAAAGCCTTGTATGGAAATTTCGGAATCGACCCTTTACCCAATTTTAAGGCGTCTTGAAGCGGGTGAATTTTTAACCGTTAAGGACACTATTCATAACGGCAGGGTTAGAAAGTATTATCACATAACGCAAAAAGGGCTTGAAAAAATTGAAGCCTTTAAAAACGAATGGCAGGAAATAATGCTTATTTATAATTTTGTCGCAAGGGAGGAAGCAAAAAATGACAAGAGCTGAATTTTTAAACGAGTTAAAAAACAGACTTATTGTATTTGAAAAGCCGGAAATTGATAATTGGCTTAATTATTATTCCGAAATAATAGATGACCGTATGGAAGACGGTCAAAGCGAGGAGGAAGCGGTTAAATCGCTTGGAAGCATAGATGCAATATTTGATGAAATTCTGCAGCAAACCCCAATAACGAAGCTTGCTAAAACAAGGCTTAACCGCAAAACCCTTCGTAGTTGGGAAACGGTCTTGCTAATTTTGGGCTTTCCGATTTGGCTTCCGTTGCTTATTGCGGCGGTTGCAGTCATATTGGCGGTTTACGTGTCGCTATGGGCTGTAATAATTTCGCTGTGGTCGGTTTTTGCAGCCTTAATAGGCGCAGGCGTTGGCGTTGTTATCGGCGGTGTGGTTTTTGTTTGTGTTGGTAATACTCTTTCGGGTGTTGCTTTATTGGGCGCGGGGCTTGTAAGCATTGGCCTTTCTGTTTTTTGTTTTTTTGGCTGCAAGGCGGCTACAAGCGGCACAATTTGGCTTGCAAAAAAGCTTGTTTTAATGCTTAAAAACAGCTTTATTAAAAAGGAGGCGGCAAAATGAGTAGGGTTGTGAAAATTTGGCTTATTATTGGTGCTTCGCTGGTATTAATCGGCGCTATAATTTTTGGAGGAGTAATGACGACACTTGACTGGGATTTTTCAAGCCTTTCAACTGAAAAATATGTAACAAACGAATATGAAATTAGTGACAGCTATGATAATATAAAGATTATAACTGATACGGCAGATATTATTTTTGTTCCGTCGGAAAAAACTAAGATTGTTTGTTATGAAGAAACCCAAATTAAACATTTGGTTACAGTAAAAGATGATACTTTGGTGATTGAAGTAAACGACACACGAAAATGGTATGAACATATAGGTATAAATTTTGGCTCGCCTAAAATCACGTTGTATATTCCAAAAGGCGAATACGGTGAGCTTGTTGTGAAGGGAAGCACCGGTGATACCGAAATACCCAAGGAGTTTAAATTTGAAAGCATTGATATTTCACAAAGCACAGGTAATGTTAAATGCCTGTCTTCTGCCGGCGGTGACATTAAAATTAAAACAAGTACAGGTAATATTACAACCGAAAAAATAAATGCGGACTCGCTTAGTTTAACTGTTTCAACCGGTGAAATCAATGTGTCAGATATAGAATGTACAGGCGACTTATCGGTTAAGGTTTCTACGGGTAAGGCAAAGCTTAAAAATGTAAAATGTAATAATATCATATCCACGGGCGATACGGGTGGTATCACCTTAAATAACGTAATTGCAAAAGAGAATTTTTTGGTGACAAGAAGTACGGGAAATGTAAAGCTTATCGGCTGTGATGCAGGTGAAATTAGTATTACTACCGATACGGGCGATGTTTTAGGTACACTTTTAAGCGATAAGGTGTTTATTACTAAAACCGATACGGGAAGTGTTAAGGTGCCCGAAACCTTAAGCGGCGGTAAATGTAAAATCACCACCGATACAGGAAATATTAAAATAGAAATAAAGAAATAAAAACAACCCGCGGTTAGCGTGATACTCTTAACGGAGTATCACGCAACTCTATTCGCCTGACGGCGAGTTATATTGCTTCGCAGTGATATTATGCTACGCATAGTGATATTGTCCTGCGGACAGTTTATGGCGAATAGAATATCACGAAACCGATAGGTTTCATATCACTTTCGCAAAGCGAAAATATCACGCTGACTTTAGTCAGCATATCACTTATCAGACAAAAAGAAAGAGAAGACTCGTTATGATACGAATCTTCTCTTTTCTGTTGTTAGTGGGTTTGGGCTACTGCCCAAGTGCATTTGTACTTACAAATGCGATGCTGGTTCTTAGCTGAATTTAAAAGAATTCTATTTTCTCCGATAAGAACAACACACTTTTTCCGCGGGTTGGTTGCTTAAAATTATAGTCTATCGGGCTGCGCGATTAAATAAGAAATAAGAAAGAATAAAGAATAAAATCGGTGTCGGCTTTGCCGACGGATTTATATATTGTGCCGTAGGCACACATTTTTTATTATTTATTATTTTTTCTTTATTCTTTTTTCTTTTGGGCGTTAGCCCTATAAACTTCCAATTTACATTACTGCAGCTTTTGTGTTTTGGCGCCTAAATCTTTTGCGGTGTCGCTTATATTTTTATGGCAGGTAAACATTATAATTTGGTTTTCTTTTGAATATTCCTTTAAATATTCAAGCGCAATTCTTTGGCGGTTATCATCAAACTGTGCTAAGGAATCGTCTAGTAAAACGGGAAGACTGTCGCCATTATCTGTTATAAGCCCGTTTAAAGCGAGGCGAAGGCTTAAATACGCCTGGTCAACAGTACCGCTTGAAAGGTATCCAAGCTCATAGCTTCCAAAGCTGTCAGCCTTTTGCACTGTTATGTCAAACGATTTTGAAACGTTAAGGCTTTGATATTTGCCGCTTGTAATACCGCTGAATATTTGCGCGGTTTTATTGTCAAGAACCGAACCATAGCTTCGCCTTACCTCACCAAAGCTTTCGCTTAATACCGTCATAGCAAGGTCAAGGTCATTTATATACTGCGCCTGACCTTCGGTCTTTTTGGTTAAAGCGGCAATTTGTTCCTTAAGGCTTTCGGGGTTTTCCATAACCTTTTCAGCTGCCTTAATTTCGGTTAAAATTGCGGTTGCATCGGTCTTTTTGGCGGTAATTTCTTCTAAAATACCGTCATATTCCGCTTTAATGGTTTCGAAATCCTGTACCTCACCAAAGCTTTCGGCCTCTTTAATTTTTTGCGCTGCCATTTCGTAAGAAATGTTGCCAACGTCTTTTAAAATGTAATTGATTTTTTGTTTAATTTCCTTTTGTGTAGCTGCCTTTTCACGAAGCTCTTCAAGGGTGGAATCAATTTCGGTGGAATTAAAGGTGTTGCCTAAAAGCGCTTCAAGCTCATCGCTTAAAATGGTTTTTTCTTTTAAATGCTCTTCAATTTTCTTTCCATTTTCTTTAAGGTGGTTTTGCTGATTTTCAATCATAGCCGCATTTGAATTAAGCGCGGTTGTTATTGCATTAAGGTTAGATTTTTCAAGGGTTATAACCGTCATAAGCTCGTTAAGCTCAAGCTTTAGGTTTAAAAGTTCACCATCAAGGGCTTTTTTCTTAGAAGTGTTAGCAGTGGTATTAACCGTAAATACCGCACAGAAGATAATGCCTATCAAAGCCACAGCCGCGCCTATATAGGTGTTAAAAGAACATAGCGCCGCGCCACCTAAGCCTAATATAATGCCCAATATGAGCAAAATGAGTTTAGGGGATTTTTTGCTCTTCAATGCTTTTTCGGTTTCATTATACTGCGCTTTTAATTTGGCTTGCTTTTGTTCTAATGCCTTAATTTTGCTTTCAAGCTCGGCCGATTTTTCGGGGGATGCTTTTTGTGGGTCAAGCGCTAAATCAAGCCCCTGCTTAATAACCTTGTTTTCGTTTTCAAGGGCTTCAATTTTGCCTTTAACGCCGTTTATTTTAGAAAGGCAAAAATCAATCTTTTTAAGGAACATTTCGTCAATGACTGTTCCGTTTTCAAGGGTTAAGGCTTTTGTAATATTGTCAAGCTCGGACTTTAGCTTTAAAAGCTCACGAAGCTTTTGGGCATTTCTAAAGTCCTGCTCTTTATCAATTGTAACCTTTAATTCGTTAGCATTTTTTTGCAAGGCTTCAATTTCAGCAATTATTTCTTTCGCCTTTTCCTTGCCGACATTTATTTTTTGCTGTGTTTCGTTGGCCTTTAAAAGTGCTTCGTTAAGGGCCTTAAGGCTTGCAATATTCTTGTCGTATTCACCCGCACGCCCGCTTTTCGAAGCAAGGGCGAGCTTTGCTTTTTCAAGTCGCTTATAAACCTCATCAAAGGAAGCATCCTCTTCGCCTGTAAGGGCCAAATTTGAAAGCTTGGAATTTATTTCCCCTTCGGCACTTGGGTTATTTTCGGGAAAGCCAAACTGTCCAATAAAAATGCTGCGCTCAAAGGCTGCGGCAGACATTCCCAAAAGCTTTGTACCAATATCAGCCGAAACATTTTCACGGGTGCCTAAATCGGTGTTTATAAGGGTTACCTTGTCGGTTGAGTTTGAATCCCCGAAAATGCGTTCAAGGCGGTAGTTTTTGCCGTTTTTTTCAAAGTCAATACTTCCTGCCATTTGGCTGTTATCCCATGGGGTATATTTTTTGCGCGGGCTTTTGGCCAAATCATTTTTGGCGCGTTCACTGCCGTAAAACATCATTTTAATAAAGCTCATAACAGTGGTTTTGCCCTGCTCGTTTTCGCCGTAAATAACGTTAAAGCTGTCGTTTAAATCAAGTCTTAAGTCCTTAACACCGCCGAAGGCTGAAATATAAATGCTATTAATCTTCATTATACTTTACCTCCGAAGTAAAGGCGCGAAGCCCAATGTTAAGCGCACGCTTCACAGCTTCAAGATCCTCCGCTGTTTTCATTTTTTCAAGCATATTTTTAACAAATACGCCTTTAAGGGTGGGGTCCTTTGCCAGAAGCTCATAATCAATTAAAAATTCGGTTTTGTCCTTAACCTTTACAAAGTATAAAACGTTTGAAAGTCTTGCAGTAATTTCGGCAAGGTTAATTTCGTTTTCGGGTGCCACACTTCCCACAAGCTCGATTTTATAAAGGTTGTCAGCCCAGCCTTCACAACTATTTTTTATATCCTCTAAAACTGTTGCGGCAATATCGTTACAGCCTGTTATATCAACCTGTTTTACAACATGCTGTCGTTTTGAAACGGGAATAAATTCCATTTCGCACTTGCCTTTTGAAATTTCACCCAAATAAACGCCCTTTTGGTCCAGTTCATCAAAGCCCTGACCTTCCGGGCAGCCGGGGTAGGCAAAATAAGTGTTTTCAATTTTGCCAACGGGGGTGTGGGCGTGAACGTGACCCAAAGCGATATAATCCATACCGCTTTTTTTAACAAATTTTGGGGTGATTGAATTATAGTCAGAGCCCAAATCAGCACGAAGCTCCCCGTGCTGTACCATAATATTTATATAACCGTTATCGGCTTTAAGGGAAAATTCCTCAACACCCTTTAAGTAAACGCTTTCAAATGAACGGCCGTAAACCTTTGTTTTAATGTCCTCAAAGGCTATAACATCATCGCTACCCTTTAAAACGAAAAGGTTTTGAGGTAATGCGCGGGTTGTAAAGGGAGAATCGGCATTAAGGGGGTCGTGGTTGCCTGCGGCAAAAATAACCCTGATTTCAGGTGTGGCCGTAATTTTATTAAAAACACCGTCAATAAAAGTGGGCTCAACATTATTGCTGTCAAATAAGTCGCCTGCAATCAATAAAAGTGCGGCGCCCTTTTCCTTTGCTAAATCAACAATTCTTTCAAAGGTTAAAAGGGTTTCAAAGCGGCGGCCTTCGGCGGCGGTGCCTAAAAAAGCATCGCGGGCGCCTATGTGCAGGTCAGCCGTGTGTAAAATTTTTACAGAATTCATTAAAATTCTTCCTTTTTCGTGGTTTTACTAGTTACTATATTATCATTTTTTATATAATATATCAAGTCGCAAATTGACTTTAGCGCTTTTATGTGTTAAAATGTTTTTAAAGTTTGACAGTAAGGGGATTTTTATGAAAAGAACCGATTTTGCCGACCAATTGTTTGATGCGGTTTTAACCCTTGAAAACAGGGACGAGCTGTATATGTTTTTTGGGGATATTTGCACCCCGAAGGAAATTGAAACCTTTGCCCAGCGCTTTGTTGTTGCAAAGCTTTTGAACGAGAAAAAGGTTTACAGCGATATTGTTAAGTCGACAGGAGCATCTACCGCCACAATAAGCAGGGTAAGCCGTTCTATGAACGAGGGGCTTAAGCTTGCGTTTGAAAGGTTAAAATAATGTACAGTATTTTTGCCGACTTTTATGATGAGCTTATGTACGATGTCGATTATAAAAAGCGCACGGCTTATTTAATGCGCCTTTTTAAAAAATACGGCAAGGCGCCCACGCTTTTGTTAGATGTTGCCTGTGGTACGGGCGGGTTTTCTAACGAATTTGCAAAATTGGGCGTTGAGGTTATCGGCACTGATATAAGTGAAGAAATGCTGGGTATCGCGCGGGAGAATTCGGCTGATATGGGGCAGGAGGTTTTGTATCTTTGCCAAGCGGCAGAGGAGCTTGACCTATACGGCACGGTTGACGGCGCGGTTTGCTGTCTTGACAGCTTAAATCACATAACCGATTATAAAACCCTTTGCAAAGCGTTTCAAAAAGTATCGCTGTTTTTGGAAAAGGATTGTCTTTTTATTTTCGATGTTAACACCGAATATAAGCACCGTGAAATTTTGGGTGATAACGTTTTTGTAATGGACAGGGAACAGGTTTACTGCGTTTGGGCAAATGAATATAACCCCAAGAAAAACACGGTAAATATTATGCTTGATTTTTTCGTTAAAGAAGGGGATAATTATTCCCGCCTTAGTGAAGAATTTTATGAAAGGGCATATACTATTGATGAACTGACCGCTGCTTTAGAAAAGGCAGGTCTTGAAATTGTCGGCATATTTGATGATATGACCGAAAAGCCCTTGAAGGATGATAGCCAAAGGGCAATTTATGTTACTAAAAAGGTGTAATAATGGGCAAGCTTATAAGATGTATAACAAGTGAAGGCGCAATTATGGTGTCGGCTGTGGATTCGACCGATATTGTAGCCAAGGCTGAACAAATTCATAAAACCTCGGCTGTGGTTACAGCGGCTTTGGGCCGACTTTTAACTGCAGGCGCTATGATGGGTAATATGCTTAAGGGCGAAAATAATTCAATTACTTTAAAGGTTGACGGCGGTGGCCCTGTAGGTAATATTACCGTTGCGGCCGATTATCACGGCAATGTGCGTGGCTATGCGCAAAACCCCGTGGTTGAAATTCCTTTAAAGCCCAACGGCAAGCTTGATGTATCGGGGGCAGTCGGTACCGACGGCAGTCTTTACGTTATTAAGGATTTGGGCCTTCGTGACCCTTATAACGGCTTTGTGCCGCTCCAGTCAGGCGAAATTGCCGAGGATATAACCTCTTACTATGCAACAAGCGAGCAAATACCCACCGTTTGTGCATTGGGTGTGCTTGTTGATAAGGACTTAACTGTTAAAAAAGCAGGCGGCTATATTATTCAGCTTTTACCCTTTACCGAGGATGAAATTATTGACAAGCTGGAAGAAAACCTAAAGCATACACGCCCCGTTACCAAGCTTTTGGATGAGGGAATGGATATTGAGGATATTGTTCGCGATGTGCTCAGGGGCTTTGATGTGGAAGTAATATATACCGAAGAGGTTGCATATAAATGTAAATGTTCAAGGGAAAGAGTAGAAGCCACCTTAAAGAGTCTTGGTGAAGAGGAGCTTAACGAAATTTTGGCTACCGAGCCTACAATAGATGTATCCTGCCATTTTTGCAACACCACTTACAGCTTTACGAAAAGCGATGTAGAAAAAATACTTGCGTAGGCTTTTTTAGGAGTTTAATATGTACACTAAACACGAATGGAAATCTGACATATATTTCAATTTTAAGTATGTTAAAAATTTACCTAAGGATTATGATGCCACAAAGACCTATCCCTTAGTTTTCTTTTTGCACGGTGCAGGGGAGCGCGGTGATGATTTAGATGTGGCATCGCGCCTCGGATTTATGAAATATGTTCGTGAAGAGGATAAGGATTATCCATTTATTTTCATAGCACCACAGTGCCCCGATAATAAATATTGGGGCTGTTATACCGAATCGTTGCTTGCGTTTCTTGATTATATATGTGAAACCTTGTCTGTTGATAAAAACAGGATATATCTTACAGGTCTTTCAATGGGCGGCACAGGCACTTGGATGCTTGCAATGGCAGCACCCGAAAGATTTGCAGCAATAGCCCCTGTTTGCGGCAGCGGTATTGTATGGAACGGCGTAGCTTTGAAGGATATGCCAATTCGCATATATCACGGGGACCAAGACACAGGTGTGCCTATTGAAGAAAGCATCAGTATGATGAGGTCTATTCATTATTACGGTAATAATAATGTAGAACTTAAAATATGCCACGGTGTAGGTCATGATGTATGGGATTATGCCTATGTGGGTGATGAATTGGTAAATTGGCTTCTGTCGCACAGCAAATAAAAACGGTATTCGTATAGTTAAAGTTGTGTTATTTGCTTTTGCTTTTTTAAAATAAAAAAATTTTTAAAAAAATCAAAAAAAATTAAAAAAATTGCTTGACAAACGATATTTATTGTGCTAATATATTGCTTGTCGCCGGTGAGTTGCCATTGGCAAGCCAGCGCGGTCATCGTGGGAGCATAGCTCAGCTGGGAGAGCATCTGCCTTACAAGCAGAGGGTCACAGGTTCGAGCCCTGTTGTTCCC
>SVPF01000043.1 GCA_015066005.1 Oscillospiraceae bacterium | reverse complement strand
CCGTAATAAAATTGTTGATATCTGCATAATATTTCTTTTCATGCATTTTGGAACATCCTACCAATAAAAATAATGCAATTAATACAAGTGATAATAATTTGTATTTTTTTATTGAACACCTAGTTTTAATCATAAATCACCTACGAACACAATGGGACGGTTCTCTTGTGTTACTACTAAAATATCAAAAAACCGCAAGGATACTCCTTGCGGTTTAATTTTGAACAAAAATCCTCGGCCAAACCGCCAAAAAACTTTTTATTTATTATAACATAATAAACCTCAACATTCAAGCAATATATTTTCATAAAAAATGTAGAAAACACTTGCAAATTTTAACTTTAAGTGTTATTATAATAAAGTTAAATGCGATGATGAAGGAAAGTAAGTGTCTTTCACCTTTCAGAGAGTGTCCGCCTTGGCTGAAAGCGGTCATAAGTGCTGAATTTCACCGAAGTTCCCTTTTGAGCAGCAACCTTGAACTTACAGTAGGGGTTGACGGGTAATCCCGTTACAGATTACAAGAGTGTTTGCTTTTGGCAAAAATTACGGGTGGTACCGCGGTTTAAATTGTATTTTTTACTCCGTCCTGTTATGCAGGGCGGAGTTTATTTATTTTTGGAGGAATTTTAATGAAAGCACAACTTGAAGCTATTAAATCAGCCGCTATTGCGGCGGTTAATGCTGCAAATGACCAAGCCGAAATTGAAGCCTTGCGCGTTCAATATCTCGGCAAAAAGGGCGAGCTTACTGCAATTTTAAAGCAAATGGGCTCACTCTCTCCCGAAGAGCGCCCCGTTATGGGTCAGCTTGTAAACGAAGCAAAGGCTGCTGTTGAAGGTCTTATCAGCGAAAAGACCACAGCTATGAAAGCAAAAGCGCAGGAAGAAAAATTAAAGGCTGAAACCATTGATATTACCTTACCTGCAAAACCCGTTAATAAGGGCAAATTACACCCCCTTAACACCGTTTTAGACGATATGATTGATATTTTCGTTTCAATGGGCTTTGACGTTGTTGACGGTCCTGAGGTTGAAACCGACCACTATAACTTTGAATGTCTTAACGTGCCTGCTGACCACCCCGCACGCGATATGCAGGATACCTTCTATCTTGGCGAAAACCTACTTTTGCGCACACAGACTTCCGCCGCACAAATCAGAACAATGGAAAACCGCAAGCCCCCCATTCGCGTTATTTGCCCCGGCCGTGTTTTCCGTGCTGACGAGGTTGACGCAACACACTCGCCCGTGTTCCACCAAATTGAAGGTCTTGTTGTTGACAAGGGCATTACAATGTGTGACCTTAAGGGTGTTTTAGAGCAATTTGCACAGGAAATTTACGGTAAAGACACACAGGTTAAATTCCGTCCCTCCTTCTTCCCCTTTACCGAGCCTTCGGTTGAGGTTGACGTTACCTGTTCGGAATGTGGCGGCAAGGGCTGTCGTGTTTGTAAAGGCAGCGGCTGGATTGAAATTCTGGGTGCCGGTATGGTACACCCCAATGTGCTTCGCAGCTGCGGTATTGACCCTGAGGAATATTCAGGCTTTGCATTTGGTATCGGTCTTGACCGTTTAACCACCACACGTTACAAAATCAGTGATATTCGTTTATTGTTCGAAAACGATAAGCGTTTCTTAGACCAATTTTAAGGAGGGCTGTAACTTATGAAAATTTCACTTAATACTTTAAAATATTATGTTGATATAAATGTTCCCGTTGAGGAGCTTTGCAACAAAATGGTTATGGCCGGCTTTGAGGTTGAAAGCATTGAAAAGCAGGGCGACAACCTTGTAAACGTTGTTGTTGGTAAAATTGAAAATATTACTCCACACGAAAACAGCGACCACCTTCAAATTTGCCAAATTGACATTGGTAAGGGCGAGCTTGTACAAATTGTTACAGGCGCACAAAATGTTTTTGAGGGTGCTTTAGTGCCTGCCGCACTTGATGACAGTTATCTTCCCTGCGGCGCTCATATTGTTAAGGGTAAGCTTCGCGGTGTTGAATCAAACGGTATGCTATGCTCGGGTGAAGAGCTTTGCATTACCGAAAACGATTACGAGGGTGCTTCGGTTAACGGCATTTTAATTTTAAAGGACAGCGAAGTTATCGGTACCGATATGCGTGAAGTGCTTGGTATGGATGATTATATTATCGACTTTAAAATTACCGCAAACCGCCCCGACTGCAACTGCTTTATTGGCGTTGCTAAGGAAATTTCGGTTGTTTTGGGTACTGAATTTAAAGCACCTGTTCCCACTTATAAAACAATTGGCGAAAATATTAACGACTATGTTTCAATTGATGTTAAAAACTATGACCTTTGTCCCCGTTACATCGGTCGCGTTGTTAAAAACTTAAGAATTAAGGAATCACCCGACTGGATGCAAAAAGCAATTATTGCATCAGGTATGCGCCCCATTAACAACATTGTTGATATTACAAACTTTGTTATGCTTGAAACCGGTCAGCCTATGCACGCGTTTAACTATAACGATTTGGCAAACAAGCAAATTATTGTTAGAAATGCCGCTGTTGGTGAAAAAATTACAACACTTGACGGTAAGGATTATAACCTAACACCTGATATGCTTGTAATTGCCGACGGTGAAAAGCCCTCCTGCCTTGCAGGAATTATGGGCGGTAAGGAAAGCGAAATTGAAGCCGATACAACCGATTTATTCCTTGAATGTGCTAAATTCCGCCGTGATAACATCCGCCATACAGGCCGCGCACTTGGTATTCGTACCGAATCAAGCGGACGCTTTGAAAAGGGTGTTGACATTGTTAACGTTGAATATGCAATGGAACGCGCTTTACAGTTAATATCCGACCTTGATGCAGGTGATATTATTGACGGTGTTATTGACTGCAATAACGGTTTACCTGAGGACAGAATTTTAAACGTTACCACCGACAGTATTATTGAGCTTTTGGGTGTAAAGGTTCCTGATGAGGATATTGTTAGAATTTTAAATTCGCTTGGTCTTGAAACCACAATTGAAGGCAAAACCTTAACAACAAGGGTGCCCTCTATCCGTGATGATATTGAAGGCCGTGCCGATTTAGCTGAAGAGGTTATGCGAATTTACGGTTATGACAAAATTGTAAGCACCGCAATGAACGGCAGCGTAATGCGTGGCCGCAAGCTTCCCGAAAGAATTAAAACCGATAAAATTAAGGCTTTAATGCTTTCAGCCGGTGCTTATGAAATTGCAACCTATTCGTTTATTGCTTCAAAAGCAATTGACACCCTTTTGTTAGCTGACGACGATGCTCGCCGCAACCAGATTAAGATTATTAATCCCTTGGGCGATGAATATTCAACTATGCGCACACAGTTAACCACTTCCCTTTTAACTGTTTTAGCTACAAACATTAACAAAAAGATAAACGAAGGTCGCTTCTTTGAAATTTCAAAGCGCTTTATTGCAAAATCTTTACCGTTAACCGAACAGCCCGACGAAGTACCTACAATGTCAATCGGTATTTACGGCAGTGATGAAGACTTCTTCTCACTAAAGGGTATTATTGAAGCAATTTGTCAGCTTTGTGGCGCACATACACAGTATGAACGCTCAGGTGAGCCGTATCTCCACCCCGGTCGTCAGGCACTTGTAAAGGCTAACAACGTTGAATGTGCTGTGTTTGGTGAATTACACCCAACCGTTGCCGCAACCTACGGCATTGACACCAAGGTTTATATTGCCGAAATTAAGCTTGATGTGCTTTTAGGCATAAATAAGCGTAAAACAGTTTACAAGCCATTGCCTAAATTCCCCGCTGTTGAGCGTGACTTTGCAATGCTTTGCGACGCTGACATTCCTGTTGGCAACCTTGAAAAAGCAATTTCACAGGGTGCAGGCAGATTGCTTGAAAAGATTGAACTCTTTGATATTTACCAAGGTGCTCAAATTCCCGAAGGTAAAAAGAGCGTTGCTTTTAGTGTATATCTACGCTCTGCCGATTCCACCCTTACCGATAAGGAAATTGAAGAGGTTAGCAACAAAATTATAAAGAAATTAGAGTCTATCGGCGCTGAGCTTAGAAAATAATACTTGAAATTTTCATATATTCGTTATACAATAGAATAAATAAGATAATAAGAGGTGTTAATTATGAATGATAGGACGATGACTTTTTCAATCGGTGACCAAACCGAACGCGAAATCCGTATGATTTTAACTACGGTTTATGATGCACTTAAAGAAAAAGGCTATAACCCCATTAACCAAATTGTCGGCTATATTCTTTCGGAGGACCCGACGTATATCACAACACATAATAATGCCCGTAATCTTATAAGGAAAATTGACCGTGATACACTTTTACAGTCACTTGTTAAGTATTATTTAACTGCATAATTTTATAGAGCGTATCAAAACGCAATTTCTCATAAGGATGATAAAACCACGATGAAAATTTCATCGTGGTTTTTTGTGTTTATATGATAGAAACTATATTTTATTTGAACATATAAGTATACCTTAATTGGTCTGGTTTATCTAATAATCTCCTCAAGATATTTTATTATTTCGCATAATTCGCTAGGTTTGGAATCCGAAAGCCACAGCTGTGCATATTCCTCAAACCAGTCGTAAACATATTCCTTTAAATCAGCAACAGGCTTGCAGTCAGGTGCAATATGAAGCATACAGTTGTTCAAAATAATATTACCCTTTACTGCAATTATAATGGCTTGCAAGCGGTCATTACCCGAAAGGCCTTCAAGTCTTTCGATAAAGTCTTCACACAAAACAATAGAATCCATACAGTCCTTTTGTGTATCGGCATGCCAAATGGGCTGACGCTTAAAAAGCCATTCATAAAAAATGTTCCAGGGTGCTGTCATATAGGTTTTATGCGCAACCTCGGTATACATTGGAATAATATTTTCATCTACACCGTAAAGAAATTTGCAGGCGCGCTTTTCATAATCCCCGTTAATTTCGGTTGATACATTCCAAGAGGTTTCAGCCCCGATAAGTGTACCGTAAAGTGTAGCCTTAAACGGTGCAGCGTGACCGCAATCGCCCCAGTTGGTGTTAAGCATACCGATAGCGTTATTTTTAACGGCCGCCTTATTCATAATTGTTATATTTGGAACAGATATTGTTGGGTCTTCCATAAAGCGATGCCAGCCCGTATTTCCCGGGCAAACAATTTGAGGAAGTCCGCATTCTTTAATCTTTTCAATAAGACTTATATCGGGACATTTATCATAGCACCAATTAAGCATTATTGTACCTTTAGGAATTTTTGACAGCATTTCGGGGTGCTTTAAGGCAATATCTCCCCACATCATAACCGTTTTACCAAGACCTGTAACATGCTCACAAAGCTTACTAACAAAGCCGATATATAGCTCGACAGTGTCCTTTCCCTTGTTTCTGCCTTTCCCTAAATCAAAGGTTTCGTCACAACAAATATTAAAATAATTCGACCTAAAAAGCGGCAAATACTGGTCAATAAGTGAACAAACAAGTTCAAGGCTTCTTGGGTCAGACGGGTTTATTGTATGATGGTTCATTCTTTCGCGAAAGAAATGCTCGGTGGGTTTATAGTCAGGCAATTCGCAAAGGTCTTTATATTCGGGCTTCATCAGAAGCTCATACAAATGGCCGAAGCATGAAAGTGAGGGTATAAAATCAATAAAGTTATCGTAACAATACTGGTCAATTTCAAGCAAATCCTCAGCGGTTAAAATATCATCATATGTATTACCAATATTGGAAAATTCCAAAAATTCAAAGGGGTGTTCAACATAAAGCTGAAGTGAATTCATTTTGGTAAGGGAAATTTGGTCTACAATTTCCTTTACACCCTCTACCGAAGGTACACGACCGCGGGTAGCATCGTGATAAAAGCCGCGGTACTCTAAATCAGGGTAGTCTTCAATTTCAACCAAAGGCAATGCCATACCGTTAGAGCTTACCAGCTGAATAACGGTTTGTATACCATAAAACGCGCCCGCATCCTCCCCTGCTTCAATAATTAACGCCGTGTCAGTTGTGTTGATTTTATAAGCCTGAGCCTTGATTGAAGGGTTAAACCTAATTAAAACACCCTCCTGCGATTTTTCGGTCAAAACGGCAAATTTATGAAAATTGCCCGTTGCTTCACTAATTAAACCGCGAAGCTTAACTGCCGCTTTTTTTACGCGATAGTCAAACGCCTTATCAACATAAACGGACACATTATATAAACGAAAGACTCCATCCTTAACATTAATTTTTTTAGGGGTTGGAAAAATTAAAGGTTGCATAAAATCGCCTCTTTAAATAATTAATGAGCCTTACTGTAATTTTTAAAATATTTTAACATTACATAAATTATTTGTCAACAAGGATGTATAAAAGCTATTATCCTTAATAATATCGAATAATGCAAACTGCCATATAATGTTTATAGAAATATTATTTTTCTTAATATAATAAGGTAAAAAAGTATTGAATTGCGTATTATTCAAAAAAATGCAAATAATAACTTGCAGGTGAATTTTATGGTTATTTTACTTTCAAACCGAAAAAACAAAAACGAAAAAGAAATTATTGAAATACTTACAAAGTACGGTGCAAAGCACATATCCGACAGGTTTATAGGTGAAGGTAAAGACGAATTTACCATTTTAAGTATTTATAAAATAAGCGAGCTTAAAATAAATAAGGGAGTTGTTGTTTTTTTAGATGACACACCCCGATTTAATGATCAAAAAATACCTTTAGGACTTATTGGCATTTGTGAGGAAAACAACCTTACAGCCCTTGAAAATTTAAAGAAAAACAAAATTGCGGCTGTTTGCTGCGGGATTGGAAGCAAAAATTCCATAACACTTTCAAGCATTGGAAGTGATTCGCTCTTCACCTGTCTTCAAAGAAGCCTTCAAAATTGTAACGGTGAAATTATTGAACAAGCTGAATTTAAAATTAAGCTTACCAAAAGCTATTTGCCATTTTCGGTTATGGCAAGCACTGCAATACTGCTTTTAAAGGGAATTACACCGTGCGAATTTTAGTGAATAGATTTGAAAAATTAGGTAAGAATTATTTTACGAGGTGGTTATATTGCAAAAGGTATTAAACAAAAAAATGTTTGTGCTTGGTATAGTTTTAGGTTTATTTTTAATTGCAATAATTACAGCAAGCGCTTTTTCACTTAAGTGCAGGCAAGAAAATCCAAACAGTTGGATTTTACAAAGCTATGAAAACACGGTGGTGCTTTTAAACAACGGCGAAGTTGTTGAGGTTTTTGGTAATATTTCGCTTGATACCTTACCGCCGGAGGATTTAAAGCACCTTGAAAGTGGAATTTCTTTCTTAACAAAAGAAGAAGCATTACTCGCTATAGAAGATTATGACGGATAAAAAATAAGCCCTTCGACAAAAGGGCTTATTTTTTTATATAAATTCATTTGGGTCCATACCGTAAAGCTGAACAATTTCAACCTTATCGGAATGAAGAATATCATAGCTTGTAGCAAGTCGCCCCTTGTCTGAATCAAGATCAACGCCAAAAGCATTCCAAGCATACCACGCCAGATATGAGCAATGAAGCGAAAAGCCCTTAGAATTAACATCGGGTGCTTTATTAAAGCCAAAGCCCGATAAAAGACTGTATGGCTTATCCAAAAGCTTTTTCAAGGTGAAATTTGCAACTTCCTTACGCTCTTCAAGGGTTTTATCCTTAACACGAAGCACCGCAAAATTTGAATAATCCTGCCAAAGACGCATATACCCTTTTGATGAATTAACCCCCATTGAAATGCTTTCAACAGTTGTATATTCATCAATTACAATAGCACAATGGCCATGTCGCCAGCCCCAAGTATGTGTTGAAAGAGTTACCAAAATATCGCCGGGCTGTAAATCGTACAAAGGAATAAGCTCGTTTTCAAGCCGTTCCTCGCGGGTAAACCATTTAATAAGCGGCAAGCATTCAATTTCATCATTAGAGAAAAACAGGTCCTGTGCTTCTAAAATTTCACTAAATTTACCTTCGTTAATAAGCTTTTCCGCAGCAACCTTTCCTAGTCCCGTTTGCAAAAATATCGTTTCATAGTCGGTTTGCTCGGTTAGAGTAACGCGATCATATTGGGGAGTAAACGGGTCATCAATATGTGCGATGACATTTTGCGTAAAAACATTAACTGCCATTATTAAAATTACAACTGCCAAAAAAACGGCAACACCTTTTAAAATGTATCTTACCCACTTGTTTTCAAGCATTTTAACTCCCATTACTTTTTATCAATTTATATAGTTACCTATTTAATCATATCCAAAAATTCATTTTCATCAATAACCTTTATGCCAAGCGCATTGGCCTTATCAAGCTTGCTGCCTGCCTCTTCGCCTGCCAGAACAATGCTTGTCTTCTTAGAAACCGAGGACGAGGTTTTACCACCAAAGCTTTCAATAATTGCGGCGGCTTCACTACGCTGAAAAGTCGGTAAAGTTCCCGTAAGCACAAAGGTCATACCTGCAAAGCGATTGTCTTTAACCTCTTTAAGCGATTTAGTATTAACACCAAGTGCCTTAAGCTTTTCAACCATTTCTCTGGTATCGGAAAGCGAAAAAAATTCTGCAGCCGATTCTGCCAAAATACTGCCAAAGCCTTCAATACCTTCAAAATCTTCGGCAGAAGCATTCATAATGGCATCTATATCGCCAAAATGCTCCGATAAAAGCTTTCCTGCCTTTGCGCCTATATGACGTATACCAAAGGCAAACAAAAGCTTAGAAAGGTCATTTTCCTTAGATTTTTCAATAGCGGCCTTTAGGTTTTGCACAGTCTTTTCACCTGTGCGTTCAAGCGTTGCCACTTTTTCATAATCCAAATTATAAATATCAACAATGTTATGAATTAAATCGGCTTCCAAAAGCTGTTCCAAAAAAGCGGGGCCAAGTCCCTCAATATCCATAGCATCACGCGATGTAAAATGAATTAAATGCCGTAAAAGCTGAGCAGGACATTCAGCATTCGTGCACCTTATAACAGCCTCATCAGCTTCGCGAAAAACGGGTGAATTACAAGACGGGCAAACTTCGGGCATTTTATAAACACAGGAATTTTCACCCTTTTTAGAAACTGCCAATACTTCAGGTATAATATCCCCTGCCTTGCGCACGATTATGGTATCGCCTATGCCAATACCCTTTGAGGTTATAAAATCCTCGTTATGAAGGGTTGCACGACTGACCGTTGTACCCGCAAGCTGTATTGGGTCAAAAACGGCGGTAGGAGTTAAAGCGCCCGTTCTGCCAACATTAATTTCAATTTCCTTTAATACAGTTTCCTTTTCCTCGGGAGGATATTTAAAGGCCACTGCCCATTTTGGAAATTTAGAGGTACTTCCCATAGTTTCGCGGTAGCTTAAATTATCAGCCTTTACAACTGCGCCGTCAATATCGTAAGACAAATTACCTCGGCTGTCACCAATACGGGTGATTTCTTCAATAACACCGTCAACGTTGCTGCATTTTAAATAGGTCGGTAAGGTGTTAAAGCCCAAATCTTTAAGAAAATCAAGTGTTTCAATATGGGAAGAAAATTCCTTATCGGTTATGCGCTGAACATTAAAAACAAAAATATCAAGCTCGCGCTCTTTTGTGATTTTGGGGTTCTTTTGACGAAGTGAGCCTGCGGCCGCATTACGAGGATTTTTAGCAGGTGCTTCGCCCAAATTTTCCTGCCTTTCACGAAGGCGGAAAAAACTATCACGAGGCATATATACCTCGCCCCTGACTTCCAATTCACCCATAAACTTTATAGCCTTGGGAATAGATTTTATTTGTAATAAATTTGCAGTAACATCTTCACCTGTAACACCGTCACCACGGGTAGAGCCGCGGAAGAAAAGACCGTCACGGTATTCAAGAGATACCGAAAGACCGTCAATTTTAGGTTCAACCGATAAATCAGTTTTTGAAAGGTCAATTTTAGACAAAAAGCTTCTGAGCTCATCAAAATTAAAAACATCCTGAAGGCTTTCCATCTTAACGGTGTGAACAACTTCACTAAAGAGTTTTGATGCTGCACCGCCAACCATTTGCGTGGGTGAATCCTCAGCCTTAAACTGCGGAAATTCACCTTCTAAATCCTCAAGCTCACGGAGCATAGCATCATACTCAAAGTCGGAAATTTCGGGTGAATCCTCAATATAATACTTACGGTTGTGATATTTTAGACTTTCGCTGAGTTCCTTTATTCTTTTTTCGGCTAAACTAATTTCCATATCATTCTCCTGCTAACGCTCCGTAATCGTTTATAAGACCTGCCGTATTGTCGTCAACCTCCTCAATTACGTTTGTAAAGGCATCGGGTGTGGTACCAACAATAACAGTTTGTGCGGCAATTGCGGTGGTTTCAACTTCAATACTGCCTGTATACCACGCTGTAATAAAACTGCCGTGAATTTTAATTTTTATGTGTATTAAATGCAAAACCTGATTTATACCCGCACTGCGAAATTCGTGGGTAAAATCAACAAAGGCGGTTGTGGTCATTTGCATTTTAAAGGGAATTTGCGGACCAATGCCCGTAGTGTAAGGGGTGTTGAAAAAACTACCAATGGGAATTGACACCTTATATTCTTCCCTGTCGTTTATAATTTTTGCAATTTCATTTGAAATGCGGCTTTTTAAATTGTTAATTTTATAGGCATCAATTTCAAGACTTCGTACCGTGCCATCCTCTGCCCGTGAAAGCTTAGCAATTTCATCATAGGTAACACACTCATTATCTAAGACAGAAATTACCGCTTCATTGGCGGAGTTAAGCATAACCGTTTCGGCCACACTTTCGGCATAGCGTTTAATAACGGGAAGCATTTTATAATAGCTTACCCCAAAAATAATCAGCAACGCCAAAATAAGACAAAGCCAAGCCCTTATTGCCACCAAAATTGATTTTTTATATTTTTTCACCAATTTCGCCCCATTTCCTAATACATTTTACGGAAAAAGGGGTGAAAAGGTTAAATTTATTTAAGTCTGCCGTCAAGAATATATTGCGCTAATAAATCACGGGCGTAAACATTCGGGTCATATTTTTCAACCACAGTAAGTTTATTAGGCTCCCAACCGTAAGACCAGCTGTCAGCAATAATATAATAGGTTTTATTTGCCTGAATATTATTTTTAACGCCTTGACCGTATTCGTCGTAATAAATAAAGTAAGAACTGCGATTAAAGAAATTTTTCTGTAAATCACTGCCCTTAATACTGCAAAGCGCCAAATCGTTATCAAAGGGCAAAAGGCTTAAAAGCTGTGAATATGTAACATCCCCGACCGCCAAATTATAGGGGTTGCGTGTGTTTATTGAGCCACCGCCCAAAACAATTTGATATTTATTGCCCCAGCGCTCAACACCTGCCTCATAGTAAAGCTGAGCAACTAAGCGACCAATGTCATCACTGCTTTTATACGATGGGTTTCTGCCTAAAAGCTTGTTTGAAATTTCAAGCTCATTTTCATATTTTTTAAGCAAGGCTTCAACAATAGGGTCATCACCTAAATATGAATATATCGTATTTGAAATAAATTCGGCTTCGGTTACACGTTTATTTAAATTAACTGCATTCACAGCAATTTCCACATGAGAAATACCCTTGTTTTCACCGCCGCCTTGTAAGTGGTAAACGCCGTAAGCATCCTTTAAAACATAATTTTGGTGGGTGTGCGCTTCAAACACAACATCTACATAGCCGCCGCTTGAAAGCGTTGCATCATAATAACCTTTAAGTGTATCATCAGCAATCATACCGGTACCGCTTGAGGATTTACCATAACCGTCGTGAATGGAATAAACAATAATCTGTGCGCCTTGTTTTTTAAGCTTTTCGCTTTCGGCTTTTACAAGGGCAGTTAATTCCTTACCCGTTTTAAAATAAACATCCTTCGACATTTCGGTAGCAATAGAAGTATAGTTATCCCCCGCAGCACCGATAATACCGATTTTAATACCGTTTCTTTCAATTAAAACCGATGACTGACAATAATCAACCTGCTTATTATCATCCCTTGAGTAAACATTTATTGCAAGTAAGGGAAATTTTGCAACCTTGGCATTATCGGCAATAGCGGCGCTTCCCCAGTCGTATTCGTGGTTGCCAACTGTCATACTTTCAAAGCCAATGTAGTTCATCCATTCGGTTGTAAGGTGACCTCTTGTTAAATTAGATTCCGAGCTACCCTGCCACATATCACCGCTTGAAAGCACAACAACGTTATCCTCTTTTTCATACATAAGCTTAAAATAAGAGGTTAGCTCGTCCACACCGGGCTGACTTGCGCTGTCGCAAATCTTACCGTGAAGGTCGTTAACTGCAAATAAATCAATATAAACCAAAACCGATTCGTTGCATTTATCACAACGACCGTTATTATCGTCATCTTTGTGGTTTTTCTTAATTTCTTCAAGAGTTTCGCTACTGGTATTATTTGGCTTTAAGGTATCGGCTTCAGTAGATGGTTTGCTCGTTGTACCGTTTGGTTTTGAACTCTCGTTTTGAATTTGACTTTGGCCACCGCTTGTTTCGGTATTTGAGTTAACGTTTACATTACCATTACACGCTGTTAATAGTAACATTAAAACAAATAAAACAGAAACAATTATTTTTTTAAATTCCATTTTTTCAAACATAAAAATTCCTTTTTTATACATAATTATACATTATGTATTTTATCATATAATTTAAACATAAGCAAGAAAAAAAGCAAAAACCGAGCCATAAAATGCTCGGTTAATTTAATCTAATACTATTTCATCTATAACCTCAAATTTGCCCGCAGTAAGATTTTGGGAAATAGCGAATTTAATATCTTTAATTACATATTTTTCAGGCAATATAAATTGCTTTTTAAAATCGCAAATTAATGCTTGATGTTTTTCATTAATATTACTATCAAAAAATATAGTTGTATGAAATTTAAATTCATTACCATCAAAACTTTTAAGCGGTATACCAAATTTCTTCAAAAGCGAACTATTAAGCAAGTTATGCATTTTACGCAATGTTTCATTTTCTTCAATTTCAAGCCAAATTAAACTGCCGTCTATTTTTGTAACATCATTAATTTTGACTTCAAATGGAGAAAAAGCGGATAACTTTCCTTTGATAAAATCAATAACTCCTTTATAATCCACACAATCAAAGGAAATCTTAAGTGAAATATGCTGTGGTAAGCTAAAAGCAACGGTAGATAGATTATAATTTTCATTGAGCTTATTGGCAATGCTTCTAATTTCGTTTTCTGCATTACTGTCAAACACAGCACCGACCCATAAATACATATTTTCAACCCCCAAATTATTATACAGAAATAAAATGACAAATTCAACAAAAACAATCTTGACATTTTAAAGAAAAACGGATATTATAATGAATATGCGGGTGTGGCGGAATTGGCAGACGCACTAGCCTTAGGAGCTAGCGCTTACGCGTGCAGGTTCAAGTCCTGTCACCCGCACCAAAGCATTCAAACCCGAACCTTTTACCGATTGGTGAAACGTTCGGGTTTGTTGTTTTCTTAAAAGATGTTAAATAAGCCTTTGTTTGTGGCAGTACAGAGTGTTTTGCTCTGTACTGCCACT